>NZ_JBHEUZ010000004.1:0-297503 GCF_041925275.1 Parapedobacter sp. 2B3
TTCATATCAATAATATTTGGGCGTAAAGCTACAGCGGATCAATTACTCAGAAAATATGCAGTTGGTCGGGCGGATACGTGAGCACCATCGGAAAACACTTGTAAGAAAAAGCAAGTTTATGTATGTTTGCATCGGCAAAATTTTGCCGATGCCGACGTAGCTCAGCTGGTAGAGCAACGCATTCGTAATGCGTAGGTCGTAGGTTCGAATCCCATCGTCGGCTCATAAATAGGTTTATGATTACCTGATAAATCATGTTGAAATGACAGCGTCATTCGTGCGTCATCTGAACAAATAAGCTTGAAAACCGTATTGGAAGGGCTAAAAACAAATAGGTTCGAATCCAATCCGGATCACAGAAAATGCTGTCAAAAGCTTGAAATGCCTGCAAACACTGGTTTTGCAGGCATTCTTTTTTGATGGGAGAAAGCCAAAATTTGCGAGAATAGCTAAAAAGAATGTGCGTCATCCGTGCGTCCTTAACACGTCAGGAAAAGACGCAGGAATTTTTGAATAACTGTTTGTTATTCAGTGTGTACATAAGGTGTACATCCTGTTTCGGATGCCATGAAACAAGATGCATGGATGCGGAAGAAATTCCGCACCAATACAAGCACCTGCTGATCCCCGGTGCCAACGTATACCTGACTGAAGGGAATTTTGGTTCCGTACTGACACAGGAAGTGAAGGAAAAGGAGTTCACCGTGTGGCAGCACCATTTTTTCATCGTACGGCCCTGTGTGCTGACCGCGAAAAACGATACGCCATCGGTCGTGGTGAATTACATGCTGCAGGGCAGCCCGTATGCAAAATTAAAGGGCAGGCATGAACCGTTGCTGGAAGAAAATGCCTATCGGTTATTCTTTGTCCCCACAGTTACACATCCCGTATCCTTTCTCGAAGGCGAATATTGGTGCATACATGTGAACTACGATGTCCCTACGCTCCGGGAGTACATCCGGCGGAACCAGCGGCTTACGCAATTGCTCGATTACATTATTCAAGATGAAAGTGAACTACTGCATTACCTGTCTGGTGAGATCGATGATTATATGAAGACAAGTCTGCTTGACCTATTGTGGTACAACCATACGGACAGGCGCCAATACGTCCGGCAACAGGCATACCGGTTGCTGTTCCTGTATGCCCGCAGGCATCATGCAATCAAAGATGATCTGTCCGGGCTGGAAAGCTACATCACACGGAACCTGGATAAATGCATAGAAATCGGTTACCTGATAAAGTACTGTGCCATGAGCAGTACCAAATTCCATAAAAAATTCCGCGCACAATTTGGAACCTCGCCTCACCAGTATATTCATTCCCAAAGAATGGAATTGGCACGCACAAGACTATTGGAGTCCGATATGCCGATATCAAGGATAGCAGATTTAGCAGGATATTCAAGCCTGTCAAGTTTTAGCACAGCCTTTAAGAGATATTGGGGAAGCTCTCCCAAGCAGATTAGAAATCCTTTGCCGGTTCTGTCCGCGTAGAAATGGTAAACTCAAAAATGTAGAAATGATAAACTGAATAATGTAGGAATGGTAAACCAACCTACCGAGCATACGGCTTACCTTTGTTTTGTCAATCGGTTAATAGACAGGACATCACCAACACACCGGAATAAGAACCACAGGCAGGCACGGAAATCAGAACCTCAAAAATTTCTTGCTGATGCAAACCAGAAAAACAACCATCGAAATCATCTCCGCACTTTTCGTTTTGCTATGGTGCTATGCCGCCATCAGTAAACTGCTGGATTACGGAACGTTCAGGGTACAGTTGGGCAAGTCTCCCCTGATTACGGAATTTGCGGGATTTGCAGCGATAGCTGTGCCGCTTTTGGAGTTGGTGATTGCGGGGATGTTATTGACAAAGCGTTTGCGGTTGCAGGGCATGTATGCATCCCTGTTTCTGATGACGTTATTTACGGCATACATCATCGCCATCCTGAATTTCAGCTATTACATTCCTTGTTCATGCGGTGGTATACTGAGTTCATTGGGTTGGACAGAACACGTGATATTCAACCTGGCTTTCGTGGTGATGGCGATTGTGGGAATCATATTGATGACCAAGAAACAGAATGTAAATAATACACCAACCTATATCCCCTTCTTAAAAACCGGATGATATGGAACGATGCAGTGCAACGGGTAAATCCATATTCCGTTCATTATCGGATGCCATGGAACGGGTAATGGATTTTAGAAAGAACATTCAACAACTCCGGAATGGGAGGAGACGGAAACACCGGCAGGGAAAGCCGAAGCAGAAACGGGTGTACTTGTGCGAACATTGCAACGGGTATCACCTAACGAGTTGGGAACGGTACATAAGGAAACGGAAACAAAACGATGCCGCTGTGCGTACACTGATTGTCCGCAGGCGGCCACGGTGAACATATTTTTTCAGGAACGTAGTCTTACAGCTTCAAGCCGGTTCAGGCGCCAGTAGGTATAAGTAAGCGGGCCTTCCTGGGAAGACGGCTGTTGAGGATAGAAAAACCCGCCTACCTCGTCAGCCGGAGGATAAGCGGGCATTCATTAACCGCCGCAATGCTTAAAACTCGAAGCATTGGGCCACATAACTAATTTTAAAATTACAAAATCTAATTATTATGGCTACAATAGCTAAAAAATTGAAAATATCGCTGACAGCGATAGCCTTTGTATTAGGCATTGGTGCTGCTTTTGCGACAAATACCAATATACAGAACGCATTGGCGGACTGCCAAACGCAAAACCCCGATGTTGATCGGCTTCCAAACGGTCAAATTGAATGTCCCGGGGACGGTCAATTGTGTTGTACTATAGGAACGACTGAGTACGAAAAAAATTAGTTGTCACAAGCGGTAGTTTCCTTTGAAGCTACCGCTTATATTCATAATTAATATGTTTAAGCATAAACTTATCTTAATTCCATTTACAATTCTCTTTAGTGTTTTATTGGTTTACTTATTGTTTCTTTCAATGGATAAACCCAACACGACAAAAAATGGTTTCAGCAGGAAATTTTCGGTGACGATTACACCGCTGAGGGTCGCTACTATGGATATTAAGAACCCAAGAATTGCAGGTATTTCAGCTGATGATTGTTTTTTGTATACAATCGATCAACCAGACATTTCAGTTTTTGACAAGCGGTTAGAGAAAAGTTCTTTCTTACGAGTACCGTTGACAAAATCTACTTTAAAACTTCGTGTATTTGTGGACTTTCCTAAAATTTATATATCCAATTCCAAATCATCTGATTTTTATATCTATGATTATAACACCGAAGAAAAGATTAGTTATTCACTAAAATACCGTACGGGCGAATATTCTGTCCTGCCAAATAAGACGATTGTAGGAGTTTACCTAAATGCTTCAGAAATGGGCACATATAGGGAAATAGGAATTTTCGACTTGAAAACGGACTCTTTTTATATGAATAAAAAGGGCGGTCTAAGTAAAGTTTACGACGGAGGGTTTTATCAGGATGGCATGTTACATTATGATGTATTTAATGATCTTATTGTTTACATTTTTCGCTTCAGGAACAAAGTATTGGCTTTTGACTCAGCATTAAACATAAGCTTCTCATTTTCAACTATTGACACTTTTAGTACCACTCAACTGAAAATATTGAAGGAAAGGAATAAATCTGACAATAAACTTTGGAACTATACTTTAGCTAAACCACCAAGGTCAGTAAACAATAAATCTTGTGTTGCGGATGGCTATGCTTTTGTTTGTTCGTACGTTAAAGCCGACAATGAGAATTTATCAGCCTTCGATAAAAACTCCGTAGTCGATGTATACCGTATAATTGATGGTGAATATGCCGGCAGTTTTTATATTCCACATCATGAAGGTAAACCTTTGTCTGACTTTATAGTTACCGACAATAAGCTACTCGTTGTATATGATAATAATTTGTCATTATTTCAGGTAATAATATAGTATTTAATGCAGTACCAATACTTCTATTTCTCTTTTAGCTCGGATCAGTTCCAAACCAGCTGTATTTAAATATTCATTTAAGATTTTTACGTCTTTCAAATCCACATTTAGCTCAATATCAATGTTTTTTGTCCAGTTTGTTTCATTGATTACATCTACATATAAATCTGAAGTTAGATACTCTCTAAGTATTTCGACCAATTTATCCAAAGGCTGATTTGATAGCTGTACATTGAATTGATTATATGTTGCATTAGGAGTCGAATCATTTGTCACAGGTAGTTGCGAATCATGACAGCGTTTCAATATATAACAGTTCATAAGACGCCTTTCAAATTTACACTTAATACTGAAATATCTTTTTAGATCCTTTCTCATAGTGCTATAAAGTAATGTTGTATCTGGAAAAGGAACGATAAGTTCATAGCAGTAGTAATTTGATATTCTTTTATCCATTGTCTCAACAATTACTTTATGTTGAGGATAATTATGAAAACGATGTGCGGGTGTACCGAAAGCAATCCTATATAGTCCCTTCAAGGATAAATTTGTAACGACCAACCTTCTATTCATATAATCTCCCGAAGACGATCTTGAAATCACAGAGCTTGCCCCCTTAAGATGGCTTGTAAGTAATGAGTTATGTTCAATATGCAACCTATTATAAACCTGGCTGTCTGAGAGTAATGTCTGAGAATAGTTGATTGGTATACGTTTCTCGTCTTGTTTTGCAGGCAGGAAAAAATTCTTATCGTGCAAAAAAGATTGAATATTTTGTGGAGTTACATGCTCAGAAGTGGTTTGAGCTACCACGATACCCGAAGAATTTAGCCATATATAGTGCGGTACAAACCTTATTTCAAACAGTGATATGAGTTGGGAATTACTATCTCTTAATACCGGTATCCTAAAGTCGTTATTGAACGGATTTTTTTGAATTGCATTTTTAAGTATATCTTTTTTTTCATTAGATACCATTAAAAATTGAAGGCTATCTGAGAACATCTTTTGTAAATCATTATTACTGGATATATCTGAAAGGCATGCTCCACACCAAGTGGCCCAAAGTTTGATTATCATCGGTTTCCCTTTAAATTCGGACAACTCGACATTGTACAAATTATTCCCAGAAATCCCTTCAAAAGACAAATTTGGGATTGTATCGCCCATCGAAATGTGACTATTTTGCCCATGCACCGAAAAAGTACTGAAGCACAATATGATTGCGATAATAAAAAGTCCTCTAACTGTTAAAGGGCCGACTATATGATTCATTACCATTTATTTTGCTCAATTCCACTTGCAATTATCTCAGAGGCAGGGATAGGTAAAGTGTACCTAAGATCATTGGGAGGTAACATATAGTGGTCACCCAACTCTCTGACTAAAATCGTGGCAAAGCCATCTTCCTGATTAAGACGACGTAAATCGCTCCATCTTATTCCTCTATACAATAATTGCTTCCTCCTTTCAACGAGTATTTTTGTTAGTGCATCGTTGTTGTCCGAGGTCTCAAAAGGAATATATGTGTCGGTCTTCCATCTTTTGATTAGTACCGCATTGAGGTCTTGCAGTGCGAGTTGTGTATTCCCAAGTCTTGCGTTACTTTCAGCTCTTATAAGATATATTTCATCAGTGGCTATGCCGGAGAAATTTGACAAAGCACCGGAATACATTCCTTTCCAAGTAATATTTTCACCATTTACATTAAAGAACGCAACTTTTCTAATATCATCGCTCTCGTAAGAATCGTATAATTCTCTACTAACTAATCCTTGAGATAAAGGAGAATAACTAATCATTGTATGGTAGAAAATTGTTTCATTATTAAACCTTTGGAAAGGTCTGCCGGTGCCGCTTGTGTTTAATGAATTATAATCTATAAGGTGGTTATATATCTGCAAGCATAAGTCTGCATATTCTCGTGCTTTATCATGATTACCGAGTATTAACATTATTCTCGCCAATAACCCATAACTTGAAGTTTTTGAAGGCCGTGTTTTATACAACGGTATTGGGGGAAGCAATGAAACTGACTCGATTAGGTCATTGATAATTTGGTTATAACATTCCGATACAGTAGAACGTTCGTACGTGTCCCAAACATCTGAAGTAGTTTTAAGTACTATCCCTAAATCAGTATTAGCCGTAGCATCAGTATATGGTACTCCAAACACTTGTAGTAGATTATAAAAAGCATGCGCCCGATAAAACAATGCACCTCCTCTAAGATTGTTAAGCGCCTCTGTATTTTCATTGTTTAGTGGTAGATCTTGGATACCATCCAATACGACATTCGCATAAAACACTTGTTGATACGGAAAATTCCAGTCAGATGTTACATCAGTGAGCGTTTGGCTTCTATCCCACACGTATATATTTTTCAAGCCTGCTGCGGTTGATTGCCATCTTGTTAAATCGAGGAAAATATTGTCGCCACTGATTTCACCAATTGCTGGACTTCCTGTGTTCATCACATTACTATTATCTAGAATTGCCTGAAAATCTTCTATTGTTGAGGGGACAACCAAAGCTTTATCAGGTCTTACGTCCATGAATTTGTCATTGCAAGACTGAATTAATAATATTATAATTGAACACAACGCTATTAATATTTTGTAAAGAGTACCGAAAGCGCTCGTGAGTCTGTATGTATCGAAGTGTAGTTTCATTGTGTTTTGATTAAAAATTAGCTGACAAACCAAAAGAATACGTTCTTGGATTAAGATAGGCTCCTGCATCTGGATCAAGTTTTTGTTTGTTTGCACGCCAGATTATCCCAAGGTTATTCATGTATACTGACAATCTGATATTCTTGATTGGATAATTTTTGAATGTAGAACCAGTAATCTGATAGTTCAAGGAAATATCCTGAAAGCGGATATGATCTCCCCTTTCCACAAGTATTTCTGAGAACCTATAAAAACTACTCCGATTGGCTGGTTCTGGGTAAATTAACGATGGAACATCAGTTTTCAACTCATCTCCAGTTTGTTTCCAACGATTCACAAAATCTTTATGGCCTATCCAAGAACGGAACAAATCATCATAGGATATTGAATTTCGTCTAAAATAATAGCCTGCTTTATAAACGACATTGAAAGAGAAAGAGAGATTTTTTATGAGTAGACTATTTCTAAATGATCCGAATACCGTTGGTCTGGCAGCACCATGATAAACTAAATCACTTATTTCCGAAGAAACGTATATGCTTGAATAATCTGTACTGACTTGACCGTCAAAATACCCTTTTGGATCTCCGGTTTGCGAATCCAGTCCAGCCCATTTATAACTGTACAGTGAAAACACAGGACGATTTTCAATTGGAAAGATTTGTAAACTTCTTACCCCATCAGAAAAGTTTACAAGTTGAGATATTATTGGTGAAGAATTATATTTTGTAACTTTATCAGTAGCATAGCTAAATAAAAAAACACTTTGCCAGCCAAAATTTTCTTTTCGGAGGGGATTTAATGTAAGGTTTAAATCTATACCATTGCCCTTAGTTGAGGCGACATTACCTCTAACGCTTGTAACTCCTGAAGCTGCTCCTGTGAGCATATTTCCTATTAAATCCAATCCACGTTTGGCATAGTATTCTATGCTGCCATAAGCCCATTTCCCTTTAAACTCGAAGTCTGCTCCAAAGTTCACCATATTAACCCGTTCCCATTGAATATCTGGGTTAGCCGGGTTAATGATAAATGCAGCTTTTGCCCCTGTAGATGAGTCCATTTGATACCGGGCGGTTGTATAGGCAGTCACACTTTTATCGATGTTACCGCTATAACCATATGTAACCCGAAATTTCAGGTGAGGAAGGATATTAAGAGCATAGAATTTCTCTCTTGAAATATTCCAACCTCCTCCAATTGACCATAATGGAACAGATTTTTGATTTGCATTAACACCAAACAGATTGGAAGCATCACTTCTGCCACTAACAGTTACTGTATATCTATCAAAAATAGAATATGATGCATTTGCATAAAAAGACCGAAATCTATCTTTAAGCTCTGAAAGTGTATTAACATCAGGTATAAATTGATTATTTAAACTATATGGATATACTAAATTATATCCCATAGCATAGTCCACTCTATCGGCTATTGCGTATTGGTCATCATAGCCATACTGACGATTTGTATTAGCTTTGATGTTTATCTCCTTAATCTCTATACCAGCTAAGGCATATAATGAATTGTTATTTCCCCATTCTTTGTCTATGTTTACCTGACCCCTCAACACATTGGATTGTAGGTTTCTCGATGATAGATCGAGTATGCCTCCGTTGGGTATTTTGTTTGAACCATCAGACAACGTAAATCTGTTTACTAAATCTCGGGTAAAATATGATGATGGGTTCATGAAGTTTCTCCCTGTGGTTATAGCTGTTTCATGTTGATATCTTAGCTCAGCTGTAACATCTTTTAGGATCGAATACCTAATCGCAGAATTAATGCGAAAATCATTGAGCTTTTGGGTCTGGTCAGAATAATGTAATTCTTCGTACGGTTTGTAATTCCAGTTTAGAAGACCATTTTCAATTGTAATTTCATCTTTATATTGCTGTCTGATGTCCTTGATGATGGCCAAAGGATTCCCATTATCATCCATAAAACTCGCATATGGATAAATATTATAATTTAAACTCCCCCCGGTATTAATAGCACTTGAACGCTCGTCGTTTCCCCAACCTGAATTGTTATTGTTAGTATTACTTTGGGCAAAATATACTGAAGCTGTAACCTCTAAATTCTTTGTCGGCGTAAATGTATCATACGCATTTAATGTTATTCTGTCAAATCCATTGTTGATGATGTTGCCTTGATTTTTGTCCAATCCTGCTGAAAACATATATGATGATTTTTCATCACCACCTTTGAAATTCAAAAAATACTGTTGATTCATACTGTGTTGGTACACGAATTTTTGAAAATCGTTTCTTATATCTACGGTTTTTAACGAGCTTAACTCTTCCTCAACGGCATTTGAGGTCAACAATCCGTCTCTTTGTTTTATCAATAATTCTACAACCGGTGAAATCGGCAACTTGTTAAATGAACCCTCGATTGAATTGTAGTAGCCGTTGCTGAATAGCATCCTTTCTATATCGATAAAATCGGATGAGTTTAAATAGTTGGGGTTGTAAAAAATATTCGGCTTCTCCCCATAGGTGAGATTTGAAGTGAAGTTTACGCTTAAATTTTGATTGAATGTTCCTCTTTTGGTAGTTATTACTATAACCCCATTCCCTGCTCTTACCCCCCAAATTGAAGCTGCCGCCGCATCTCGAAGTACAGTTATACTTTCTACGTCATTGGGGTTGATATTATTAATATCACCGTCATAAGGGAAGTTGTCAATTACGATCAATGGTTGATCATTTGCAAAAATGGTTGAACGACCACGGATATTAACATCCAGTTGATTTCTGAATTTCGTATTCACAGTATTTTGGTTGAAAATTAATCCGCTTGTGATTCCGTCAAGTCTGCTCATTATATCGCTACTAACACTACGGTTGATCATCTCGTTGTCAACTTGAACAAAAGACCCTGTTGCTCTTTCTTTTGGTATATTTTGGTATCCGGTACTAAGCGTTACTTTAACTTCTTTAATTTCACTATATAATAATCGAAGTATAACATTGATTTCCGGCCTGTTGGCTTGTGTTTCATAAGGCTCATAGCTAAGCAAACGGAAGTGTAGGGTCTCTGTTGGATAAACGCCTGTGATTTCATACTGTCCATTCCGATCTGTGATTGTTTGCCATCCACTTTCCTTGACCTGCACAGTGACACCTTGCAAGGGATTACCTAATGAGTCGGTGACTCGTCCACGGATGGTTTGTTGGATAGGCGTAACCTCTTTTGAAGATATCGGTTCCCCGGGCTTAGGCTTGATGATAACAGTCCTTTGGTCAATGACGTACTGTAGCGCGGGCTGTTTACTGAATATGCTTACCAATGCATGCTCAACGGGGACATCGTTCAGCGTCACGGTGACCCGCTCTGCGTTGGTCTTCAACAATTGTGGGTTGTAGATAAAGTCATAGCCGGTCTGGTTGCGTATTTCTTTCAGTACCGTTTCAAGAGTTTGGTTCCTGACATCGATATCCAGATTTTGTGCGGAGGCTTCCCGCGCATCGAGGTTAAAGAAGAGGAGGAAAATGCCGGCGATGATAAGCTGGATTCGCATCGCTACCTGCTTAATAGTTGTCACGGGATACAAATTCCCCATGACATCATGGTGAAAATTCATATATTTGAATCGTTAGGTTAGAAATTAACTTACTGTTGAACGTAATGGGATTTTTTTGCCTGGCAATCGCTGGAAGTGCTTCGAACCACTTCCAGCTTTTTTACATCACCAGGGCAAACACATGAAAGTCGTTATCTGCTGACCATAATCCTCCTTCCTTCTGTTTTGAACCGGACGCTTTCGGTTAGCTCGATTTTGCGGAGCACGTCGTGGATGTCATCGAACCGTGATACGGAACCGGTGAATGTGATGCCTGTAACGTCTCCTGTGTATTGTACATCGACGTCGTACCAACGGCTGATCCGGCGCATGATACTCCGGATGTCGGAATCGTTGAACATGAACTTGCCGTCCTTCCATGCAACGGTCTCCATCGCATCGACGGGAATGACTGTGATATCGTCTTGCCCGAGTAGTGCAGCCTCACCGGGTGCTAATGTGACGCTATGGATATGGCGACCTTGCTGTGGACGTACCAACACGCTTCCTTCCACCAATGTGGTCCGCACCGAGTTTTCATCACTGTAGGCATTGACATTGAACTTTGTACCCAGGACTTCGACAGTTTGTAGGGGATGGCTCACCACGAACGGATGCTTTTTATCGGGGGAAATTTCAAAATACACTTCACCTGTAATTTCCACCTCCCGCCTGTCTACATCGAATATTGCTGGATATCGCAATGTTGACGCGGCATTCAGCCAGGCGATGCTTCCATCCGGCAGGGTAATCCTATACTGACCGCCACGTGGCGTAGCAAGCGTCAGCATTTCAGTTGTTGCGGCCGCATCTACTTTGCTCAACATGGCTACAGATGAATGGTCTTCGTAAAGGATATTTTTATCGTTGACAATGATTCCTGCTTGCGTTTCGTCCAAGGCAATCGTCCGGCCGTCGGTTAGTGTAAGTGTCGCACGGTTTGTACCCGGTAGTATAGGACTGGTTACTTGCTCCGGGCCTCCTTGTGTTTGGATGCTCCAGATAACATACCCTGCTGCGATAATGGGCAGGACTACGGATGCGGCAATTGATGCCGTACGGCGCAATCGATGCAATTTCCGCTTCCGCAGGTTTTGCACCAATCGGTGGTGTACAGCGGCAAGGTCTGCTTCGGCAAGTGCCTCATTCAGTGAAAACGGTACTGTATCCTGCTGTTCATACCAAGACTCTACCCAACGCTTTTCCTCTTCGGTGGCAACACCGTTCGCATAGCGTTCAAGTATCTCTTTGGCGTTACCTCGTGGCTGTTCCATTTACCGCTGCATTTTTGGTAAGGATAGACAACTGAAAGGGAAACAGGGGGGTAAGAAATAGGGATAAAAATATCAAACGGCTGAAAACAAGGCGAATAAAATCACCGTCCCTAACCTAAGTCGCAGGATTTTGAGTGCTCCCTTGATGTGGCTTCTTACACTTTGCTCGGTAATGTTGAGCTGTCCGGCGATTTCTTTGTGGCTCAATCCATCCTGTCTGCTGAGTTCAAAAACCTCACGCATCCTTGGTGGAAGCGAGTTGATTTCTGTTTCGATAAGCGACATCATCATCCGCTCACGGACGAGATAATCGGTATTGCCCAGGTAATCATGCAGGAAGCCATCGAAAGACCGGATATATTCTGTTGCCCGTTTGTCCTTAAGTTGTCGGTTGATGATGGCATTCCTGACGGCACGGTAGAGGTATACGCCGAGGTTCTCTTTGATGTCAAGTGTTTTCCTGCTTTCCCAAAGGTTGGAGAATATATCGTGTAGGATATCCTGCACATCCTCCCGGTTGTTCAATCGTTTATAAGCATGGACGTACAGCAATCCTTTGTATCGGTGGTACAATACATCAAATGCTGTTTGATCCCCATCCCGCAATTGTTGAAGCAGTGCCTTTTCATCGGTGGCGTTCAGGGTTTTCACGTGAGTGAATAGTTAGTGGGTCAAATTTATTGATTTTAACGTAAAGTTGTATAATTGTTACGGATGTTTTAACAGAAGTCATCCATTTATTCCTGTAAGTTGTGCGTGCAGGGACATTTTTGTACCTTTCAGTAGATTTTTTGCAAGTATTTTTTTCGATTGTGAGTACTTTAACAGTTTCAATTGTAGTAGCCCGGTTGTCCAATCGGGCTATTTTCATATTTTTATGTTGGCATAATGAGTATTGTTCGGCATATGGGCAATAGCTAAACTAACGTACAGTCCGGTTTTTCAATCGGACTTTCAATTCAACGCTTTCTCGCATACATACGAGCTTGGTGGCGGTTGGTACCGGAAACATTGGCCGCTGCCGTATCTATCGAGCGGTAATGGATGGCCTCCGCCACATGTGGCAGTTCGATGGTGTCGCTCCCGGCCAGATCGGCAATGGTACGGCTTACTTTCAGGATGCGGTCGTGTGCGCGTGCGGACAGCCGATATTTTTCCATATGGTTGTAGAGCAGCCGCTTGCAATGCATATCCAACTGGCAGATTTCGTGTACCAACTTTCCGTTCATATCGGTATTGGTGCGTGTGCCGGGATGGTCGGCGAAGCGCCGATTCTGTGCCGCACGTGCGTTCAGCACGCCTTCCCGCAACTCTCCGGACGATAGGCCGTTGGGTGTGCGCTCCAGTTCATAAAAAGGCACGGGTTCTACTGCCAATTGGATATCGATGCGATCCAACAAGGGTCCCGATACACGGTTCATGAATTTGTCGATACCGTTGGCTGGACCGTTGTAGGGGTTCATCGCTGCCACCAACATGAAGTTGGCCGGAAACACAAGGCTCATTTTCGCACGGCCTATACATACCTTTCCTTCCTCCAACGGCTGTCGCATCACGTCCAGCACCGACCGGCGGAATTCGGCTAGTTCGTCGAGGAATAATACCCCGTTGTGTGCCAGCGAAATTTCGCCGGGCTGCGGAAAGCTTCCACCCCCCACAAGCGCTACGTTGCTGATGGTATGGTGGGGCGTTCGGAACGGTCGGTTGGCAATTAATCCTTCCAAATCACCGGGGGTGTTAGAAACGCTGTGGATGCGGGTGGTTTCCAAGGCTTCGTGCAACGTCATCGGTGGCAGGATAGTGGGCAGGCGTTTGGCCAGCATGGTCTTGCCGGATCCGGGCGGCCCTACCATCAACAGGTTGTGGCCTCCCGCCGCCGCAACCTGCAAGGCGCGCTTTGCTGATTCCTGTCCGCGGATATCACTGAAATCTGCGCCATGGCTATCCTGCATCCGGTAAAAGTCATCCCGCGCATATACCTGCACCGGTTCTGCCGCCTGCTGACCGTTGAAAAATGCTACCGCGCCTTTCAGGTGACTGAATCCATACACCGACAGCTGGCTTACCATTCCTGCCTCACGGGCATTGCCTTCGGCCACCAGCATACCGGCATACCCATCCGCACGTGCGCGGATGGCCATGGGCAGGGTACCCTTGATCGGCAGGACCGAACCATCCAGGCCCAGCTCCCCCATGATCACATAATCTGCCAGTACGAAGGGTGTCGCTAACTGGTTGGAGGCAGCAAGGATGGCCAGTGCGATAGCCAGATCAAAGCCGGAACCGGTTTTGCGGACGTCGGCAGGAGCCAAGTTGATGACGATGCGCTGCCGGGGCATGCGCATACCGATGGACGTGATCGCCATTTCGACCCGCTGCAGGCTTTCCTTTACCGCATTATCCGGCAGTCCAATGACCGTGTACCCGATACCGCACCCCACATTGACCTCGATGGTGATGGGGAAGGCATCCACCCCGTGGACGGCACTTCCAAATGTTTTTATAAGCATTTTATTCCGTTGTTGATGGAACCACAAACCTACGATCCGTCGTGGCATACAGCAGTGTATTATCCGGATATAAGCGTTTATAAACGTTTATTCGTGTTTTTATTCCAAGAATCTTACCTTAGTGATTGAAACATCAATCCATGGAACGCTATTGCCTGCATTGCAACGCGGTGCTACACGGTCGGGCTGACAAAAAATTTTGCGATGACTCCTGCCGCAGCACGTATTATTTCGAACATGGCCGGAGCGAAACGGACATCGTCCGCTCAACCCATGCCATCCTGAAAAAGAACCGGAAAATCCTGCTGGAGTTGAACCCTGATGGCAAAGTGACCGTTGCCATGCACCAGTTGACGGAACGCGGGTTCAACTTCGACTTCCATACCAGTATCTATGAGACCGCCAAGGGAGATCGGTATCACTACTGTTATGAGATGGGTTACCTGGTGCTGAGTGAACGCCGGGTGCTCCTGGTTGTAAAAGACCGGTACGACAATTAGCCGTCGCAGCACCGTGCTCCGGCATAGAAGCATGTAGTGTACAGGACATGTTGATTCATTGGGAAGTAGGGTTTCATAGCAGAAAAATCTTTGGTGTTGTCATGTCCTTGCTAATCTAGGAAGACGACTTGTATAAACTATGAAATTAAACGTTTATATTCGTTTATAAATGCTTAATAAATAGGTTGTTTTCCGTGTTTTTCAGATTTTTGGGTATTGACATAGTTAAAACCAGGTAGTTATGGAGGATCTAATCAAAGAAGAAAAGCAATCGGCGATACGTATCTCACGGGCGCTGCAAGCATTTTTTAATGAAAACCCGGGTACGACCGTGCTGCGTTCCGATGACGCGTATGATATTTTGGTGACCAAGGGACTGGTTGAACGCGACCGGCATCACGGCATCAAGTTCAGGGATTTCCTGCGTAGGCTCAAGGAAGCGGGGGCACTTTCTTTTATTCCGCAATGCCAGCCCGAACCGGGAAACGGCCACTACACAAATTGGTATTTCCGATCGGTATCGGCCGTTACACCGCTCGTTAAATCGCCTATCCGACAAAAAATCAGCACCGATGGATACGCAGCACTCCGCGCGGAAATTGACACCTTCGATAAGGTCCCAGAAAGTAGGCTTAACTACGTTGCAAAAGAAATCAGGAAAACCTACCCCCGGGCATACGAGCATTGGACCCTTGCCGAAGTGAACCTATTGCAGGAAACGGCTAAACAGATTGCCTGTACCCTTGAGTTGTCGAAAATTTTCGGAAGACAGCCAAGTGCGATTAAGCGGAAGCTGAAGGAGTTGGATTGCATCGGCACCCTGAATATACTGTAGGAGCCGCTTCTAAGTTGCCCTTCACCGAGATGAGGTAATCAGCACCGCCCCTATATCATTCCATGTATCCGCCTCGCGGATCACCGCAGAAATGGGGACGAAAACGATAGCCTCTAGAAGGTGCTCCTTGGTAGGATTAACGCGGGGGTCGGGATTTAGATGCGTTTGCCCTAGCGGGTTAAGGGGAAGTTTTTTCGGTTTGGGGGATTTTGGTTATCTTTGAACTTAAAGAAGCAAGTATCAAACAGCTATGGAAGTAACAGTAGATATCAGGTTTGACCAATTATTGGATACCATCAAAAAATTGCCAGCTGCCAAAATCAAACAATTGAAATCGGCGTTGGATGAGGGGTATATAGAAACAAAGGCAAACGAGGAACTATCCGGCTTTCAGAATTATCTCCTTGATGGCCCGGTAATGGATGCTGATCAGTATGCTCAATTCAAAGAAAACAGGAAACATTTCAGCACATGGAGGCAACAGTAGCTTGTCTGGACACATCGATACTCATAGATTATTATCGGAAAAAAGATAAACGGAAGAGCACTTTTTTCCAACTAACCCATCTATACAAACTATTCGCTGTTTCAATAGTCACTGAATATGAAGTTTTGATTGGCTCCAGACCGGAACAAGAAGAGTTTTGGAGAGGATTCTTTGATAAGGTTACCGTCCTCCCATTTAATAAACCGGCCAATGATGCGGCTATTTCAATTACAAAACAACTAAAAGCTACCAATAAACTTATTGAAGTGCCAGATATATTCATAGCCGCCACTGCGTTAACTCATAATCTGCCATTGGCTACGTTAAACTTAAAGCATTTCAAACGCATAGACGGCTTGAATATTATTCATATTTGACGCTAAAATAGTGCATTCTTTTTCCTTCCGACAATAATAGCAGCACGCACAAGACTATTGGAGTCCGATATGCCGATATCAAGGATAGCAGATTTAGCAGGATATTCAAGCCTGTCAAGTTTTAGCACAGCCTTTAAGAGATATTGGGGAAGCTCTCCCAAGCAGATTAGAAATCCTTTGCCGGTTCTGTCCGCGTAGAAATGGTAAACTCAAAAATGTAGAAATGATAAACTGAATAATGTAGGAATGGTAAACCAACCTACCGAGCATACGGCTTACCTTTGTTTTGTCAATCGGTTAATAGACAGGACATCACCAACACACCGGAATTAGAACCATAGGCAGGCACGGAAATTAGGACCTCAAAAATTTCTTGCTGATGCAAACCAGAAAAATTGTTCTTGACGTAATTATAGGATTGTTCGTACTCCTGTTTTTATATACAGCAGCAAGTAAATTATTTGCGTACGACAATACCTTTTTACAGATGAGCAAATCTCCGATTATCACCGATTTTGCGCACATTTTAGTTTGGTTGGTGCCATTGATTGAATTTGTTATTTCGGCTTTGCTACTCATTAATCGTACCGTTCTGTTGGGATTGTATTTGTCGTTTGCAATGATGTGCCTTTTTACAGCATACATATACGCAATACTTAACTATAGTGACGTTGTTCCGTGTAGCTGCGGCGGTGGTATTGAAAATATGACCTGGGAGCAACACCTGGCTTTTAATATCGTGTTAGACGTTTTAGGTATGGTAGGTATTGTTTTGGAGTCTAAGAAAATTAAACACCAGTACCCACAAGGTATTTCAAAAAATATTCATTGGCCGATAGAATCAGGGGAAGCTGAAAACCTGTAAAAACGAGTAAGCATTTTATCAATCCAAAAATACACGCAAAATGAAAAGAATACTTTTTGCAGCATTTCTGGCAACATTTGCCATAGGAGGCGCTATAGCTCAGGTATACGCGCCCGGAGGAACATCTCCAATACCATGTAATACACCAGGTACAACTTGTGCGGTGTTTTACGGATCCACAGGTTACACAGATGCCTGGCCTAATCAAAGTGAAGAGAATCAGGTTGACCTAACAGAGCTCAACCGCGATTTCTAAAAGTACCGGGACTGCCAATTACGGCAGTCCCGTTTAAAAAAATATGATGAAACAAAAAGTACTTCTTATACTTGCCATTACATCTGTTGTACTTATACTTAGCTATGGGACAATCATCAGGATAAGAACAAATCCTAAAAATGGATTTGAAAGACTGATTAAACCTGTTAATCTTACCGTCAATAAAGTTCTGAAGCTCCCATCCGATATATGCTTTTTCGCAGGTGAATCAGAAGGGTTACTACATTTAAAAAACTTCAAGGATTATACATCTATTTTGAATGTTGACATTAGAGATGGATTTTCTATGTCTATTTCGGATATATGGAAGATTCCTAATCTCCCTAATGAAATTATGTCACAAAAAGCGGTTTGTTCAAGTGTAACAGATAGTACTATAGGTATTGTTATTAATGATTCGGGTTATATGTTTTCCATTGATAAATCAAACAGTAATCTCTCATCGGGGCATGGACCAAGGACAAGGTTCGACAATGTTGTATTTTTATCAGGGAAAACAGTTATCGGTAGAAACACTGTCGTGAAAGGCGAGGCACTAAGTAGAGAGTATGTGAAGATCGACTATTCTAATGGAGCAATACAGAAATCATACTCGCTTAGAAAGCAAGCAGATGGATTTTTTTGTACTGACGGGAAATCAAGATTCAATAAAACGTTGTCAAGGATATTTTATATGTATGCTTATCGAGGCGAGGTGGATTGTTTAGACAGCAATTTAAATCTACTCTTTACCATTAACACCATTGACACGATAAGTCAGGTTGTAATACCATTAAAAGAAATTAGAGCTCACGGGAAATTAATCTCAATAACACCATCTACTACTCCCAGTCCAGTGAATAGAGGTATTGAGGTATCAGGAAAAAATCTTCTTCTTTCTTCAGCCCTAAAAGCCGATAATGAAAGTGATGCTGATTTTAATAATAATCAGGTTGTTGATACCTATTCCGGAATAGATGGGAAGTATTTGTTTAGCTTCTACATTCCAAAGTATCGGGGTATAAAACTAAGAGAGTTCATTATTCATAAGGATCAAATTTTCGCCATCTATGGTCAATACCTGGTGCGGTTTACCTGTAAGGATAATCCACTGTACTAGAGTATTTTGATTTGTCAATAGTAATTACAATTTTGAATATTCATAATATTCAGATGTTTTATTGAATAATAGCTTGATGTATCAGCTCTGTCATTGCTTGTGGTGTAGGGACAATCGCGGATGAGAAAATTTTGCCATCCCGGTCTACTAATAGGAGAAATGGGAATGTCTTCCGTTCATAATACTCAACAAAAGGATCCTTTTCTCCTAAAGGTGAATTCACGTTTAGGTAATCAGGTGATGAGTAGACTCCATTGTTAATGCCGTTCATCCATGTACTACTGTTTTTATCCATGCAAACGGAAAGATAAACGAAATCCTTCTCATCTTTCAATGCAGGGAATACGTCATTGTGGAATATTCTGTGGAATGTTGCACATGCACCACAGCCTGTAAACCAAAAATCAATAAAAACGACTTTGCCTTTAAGATTGTCTAATGTTACGTTCTTTCCTTCGGTGTCGACAAATTTTCCATTAAACACCTGGTTTCCAGGTGACAACTTCAACAAGTTATTGAACGACATTTTTACATTATCTGTCAAGATATACTGCTCACTATCCTTAAGCAATGAATCTACTACATTTGGTGATATAGCTTCCTTCCCTAACCATCCTGTTCCAGAACAAAATAGATTGCCTAACAATTGATCCCTGATTAATCCGTCATATTTTTGGCAGAACAAATTGTATATATCGTTATAACTTACTTCCTCAGGATATATATTCATTCTTAAGAGACGAAATTCTGTAGCGGCTATATTCTTAATGAAAGCAGGACATAGACCCATTGAAGTATTAATAGGGTATGAAAAAAGCTTAACATTACGATTAAGATACTCTACAATAATTTTTCTTGCTTTATCATTCTCCTTTAATCGGTTGAAAATCCCTTCCGTCATCCACACCCAGTCATTATAGATAGGGGCTGTATTATAAGCCAATAAATATTGATCGAAATTACTTAGATCAAACTTTCCTATTATGGCTGTTTTTTTGTCTAAAAGTTCCTGCGTCAGCAATTCATATCTAATCAATACATTTTTTAACCCGGAAATATCGTCCATGTCAATTTTTCTGAACCCGATTTTTTTGAACCGCTCGCGATATTCTCCAAAACCTAGATCGTAACTGCAAATTTTTTCAAGCTCGTAAGTAGCTTGATACCTTTCACTTCCATACCCACTAAATATAACATAATCAGTATCACTATTGCCTGTTTTGATTACCTCCATGAATATTCTATCCGTTGACTTTACCAGCTGGTTTACTGCAATTCTTGAAACGTTTATCCTGCCATTGGCATAGTACTTTAACGTGATGTATATTAATTGGGGATCCGGGAAGTAGGGTAATGAAAAAGCAAACGCCCCATCTTTATCTGAAATAACTTTGAAACTCGTGTCGTTTCTGCTTTGGGGGGCAAATGGCTCCCTATAGTGAACATAAAATGTGTCGCTTTTACTTAATTCGCCCGTTGATAGCCTTACAATTCCTTCGAATGCGGGTTGCGCATCTTTTGATTCAGCATAGTTTAGATTTGAAATCAATATTATGCCGATTGCAATTAGTTTTGTGAATCTCATAGTTAACGCCTGAATTTGTTAATAACCCTGGTTCGGGTAAATATTGGGGTTTCGTTCTGTCTCTGACCTGGGTATGGGAAATAGAATGAAATCGGGGCTCCAGTTTAATTTTACGCTACTCAAGACGTCGTTTATCCTGTTAGTCCTTTTTAGGTCCAGCCATCGATGTCCCCATTCTGAAAACAATTCCACATGTCTCTCTTTGTGAATTGCGACAAGTAATTCTTCGTCGGAAATATCGGGGTTGTGGTCTAATATAGTGGACAGGCCTGCTCTCGACCTGATTTTGTCAATGTCTTCTATCGCACCGTCTCTATCATTCAGGTGCACTCTGGCTTCTGCCCTAATCAGATATTGCTCGGATAAACGGAATATGGAATGGTATTCTGTAACAATTGAGGACGCCCGGACCTTATATTTGAAAGGATAGTAAAATGTAGATCCGCCATTTGTTACGCTATCTACCCAGAAAACTTTCCTTTTATCCTCAGACTCGACTGTGTCAGATATAAATTCCGGCCTTAAAGCAACCTGAGTACCCAGTGGTGGAGCTGTCAAAATAAATAAGGACCCGGAAGGTGTATTTTGACCAACCATTGGCTGAATCTGCCAAATAGATTCGAGACTGTTTTTTAGAAAAACCTGGTCGAGGGGCAATAGTTGGTAAACGTCTACTTTCCCTAATACCAAGTTCGAATAATGTTGAGCGTTATCCCATTCCTCTAAAAAAAGATAAACCCGAGCTTGTAAAGCATGTACAGTGGACTTATTTGGTCTTATACGTTCCGCGGAGGGGTAATTGTCAGTTAATAATGATTCGGCCGCATTTAAGTCCACGAGAATTTGGTAATAAACTGAATCCAGTGGAGTACGGGTTGCGTTAGTATTTAATTTGTAGTCAGTCGTTAAATGCAACGGTACAGGTCCAAAAATATTTCCCAGATAGAAATAATGGAATGCCCGAAGGAATAGTAATTCGCCTGTTAATTGACTTTTTAGGTTGTCAGAGATATTGTCACTATTCCTTAACCCTTCCAGTATGGCATTTATGTTATATATCCGTTTGTACATTCCCGACCATAAACTGGATATGTAATTGTTATCTGTAGTTAATTCATGGTGTAAAATCTGCAGGTTTTCCTGTCCGTAAGCTAAAAACTCATCTGCTGACAGCCCCAGTGCAAGTGTTATGCTTCGTAATCCTCCGGAGGAGTACCCGGTTCTCGACATTTGCTCATATTGGCCGAGGACAGCAGAAAGGGCGAGTTCATTGCTCGAAAATATCTGTGCAGGGACAAGACTATTTCTCGGCGGTCCAGTTTCCACGAATTGACTGCATGAACAAAAGACTATGAGGCAAATGGGAAAAGATATTCTATAGTATTTCATGACATTTCCTAAAAAGTGGTTTTTATTCCAAGAGTAAATACTTGCAGGGGGGGAAGCTTATATGCTGTCGAATTAGTGCTTTCAGGGTCAAGTCCTTTATAGCTTGTTATAGTAAAGAGGTTTTGTCCTTGTGCGTAGCACGTTAGGTTATCAAGATGTAAGGTCTGAGATAACTTCGAGGGTAGATTATAGCCAATTGAAATGTTTTTCAGTCGTAAAAAAGAACAGTCTTCTATGGACTGTGTTCCATCCCGAACACTTTGGTTCCAACTATTAATCCCGGAAAGCGTCGGGGAAAATTTCGGCCAGTCCTTTTCATCACCTTGCTGTTTCCACACGTCTAAAAAAGAGGCCGGCAGATTTCCAATAGGAAGTGCATTTAAAAACGAACCGGGTGGCAATATTATACTTGAAGCAACACTGTTGCCCCTTTGCTTAACATAAGATATGTGAAAATCAACATTGAAGTTCTTATATCGTATTGAATTTTGGATACCGCTATGTAATTGTTGTCCGACAGTTCGTGTTAAATACCGATCATTAAAGTCAATAATTCCGTTACCATCATAATCTTCGACGACAAACATACCTGTAGCAGGATCAACAGATGTGTTATATAATCTACGGATATCCAGAGGTTGTCCTATGATGTATATTGTGCGATTCGTGGATGTGGCTAAATCAGGGTAGGCGAGCAATTTGTTTCGAGGAACGCTCAAATTGAAATTAGTAGACCAATGCCAGTTTCCCTTTTGAATAAATGTTAGTGAGCCGTCAAATTCCCACCCTGTATTTTGGACTACCGCGGGTAGATTAGCGATAATATTGTCTGCACCAACGCTGGGAGGCAAAGGATTTCCTAATAATTGATTAGATGATTTGTTCCTGTAATACGCAATCTGAAAATTAAACCTGTTCTCCGCTATTCCTATTTCTACCGCTCCTTCTATTTTTTCATTTGTCTCCCATGCAAAATCGGGATTTGCTATTCGGTTGATATAGAGTGAAGGTATTCCGCTATAGGAAGAATTACCGACATACAAATCCATATATTGATAATCGGGTATTTGATCATTCCCCGTAATTCCATAACTACCTCTTAATTTCCCGAAACTAATTAGCGGTAGGTAATCTTTAATAAAACGTTCCGCGGAAAACAGCCACGCACCCCCCAGGGCGCCAAAATTCGCAAATTGCCTTCCCGGACCAAAGCGGGAACTACCATCTCGTCTTCCGGTTAAATTGAGAAAGTATTTATTTCTCAGGCTGTAATTAATCCGTGCGAACCCTGCGGTATATCTGTATTTTGTGTAGCTATCTTCAATGATACTTAACAAACCTCCGGAGGAGATATTTTCCAGCAATTCGTCACTATTGAAATTTGATGCCTGGATATTTTTATAGGTCAATACAGATTGTTGGAAACTTAAACCAATCAATGAATTTATTTCTCCCTGACCAACCGCTACATTATAACGAATTTGTGGTTCGAAAATATATGAATTTCGGGACGTATTTCCGAACTGGCTCTGACGATGGATGTTATTAGGATTAGTAGCAGGATTGCGTGCAATATTGGGCATTTTACTTAATTCCTCACGACTGTTTTTATTGTAACCAATGGAACTACTTAAATGAAAATGCTCAAAAAGTTCGAAATCAATATTTGTATTTACCAGAAGTGTGTTCGTAGATGCTGAAGTTGTATTGAGTAACGAAGCCATAGGATTAGTACCTATGTCGGCATCGTTATAATACCAAACTAGATTGCCTTCCTGATCCAATGGTGCGGGAGCGTTGGGTGCACGAAAAATATTAAACGTAGGGTCATCGAACGGCAAATCATTTTTCTGATCTGAATAATTAGCAGTGAAATTTGCTTGAAATCTATCCAGTCTGTTTCCAAAGCTAATATTGGTATGTATACCGCTACGGCTTAAACGAAAATTTCCGGGGAAGACAGTCCCTTCAACATAATGTGTGCCGGTCAACATATATCTGGTATAGGATGTTCCACCTGTTATTCCGGCAGATGCATTGGTAATATTTGAAGTACCTCCGATTATTTCCTCTTGCCAATCTATATCATTATTTTCATCCCAAACTGTCAAATCTAAATCAGCGGCTGTAGGTGACAATTCGTAGTTTTGGAAAGATTCAAGTCTCATTGCCAGGTAATCTTGCGTATTAAGTAGATCCATTTTGTTCCCTACACGAGCAACACCTTGGGAAAAATCAATATTTATTTGTGTCTTATCACTTATTCCTTGCTTCGTTGAAATTAAGATGACACCGTTAGCACCCCTGGAACCATAGATTGCTGTGGCGTCAGCATCTTTAAGCACGACAATGCTTTCAATATCGTTCGGGTTTATCATACTCAGAGGGCTTGCATTTCCGAGTATTGTTGAATTTGCCAGGTTTATTCTTTCAGAAGGAAATATTACCCCATCAATGATATATAGAGGATCGTTTCCAAACAACATGCTATTCCTTCCCCTGATCTGAACTTTGAAGCCTCCGCCAGGAACGCCTGTCAACTGCTCAATTTCAACTCCCGGAATTCTGCCTTGCATCGCTTGCAAGAGATTATTGACAGGTTGTATTTCTATTTCCTTTGCTGTTATTCTGGATATACTTCCGGTACGCTCTCTATCCTTTACGGTATAATAACCTGCATTGATTTCCACTTCTTCAATTTCAGTGCGAAGCAGACGGAGCGTTACATTGATTTCTGGTCGGTTGGCAGGAGTTTCATAAGGCTCGTAACTAAGCAATCGGAAATGCAAGGTCTCCGTCGGGTAGACACCTTCGATCTCGTAACGCCCCTCCCGGTCTGTGATGGTCTGCCATCCGCTTTCCTTGACCTGTACGGTGACACCGATTAAGGGATTGTTCAGAGAATCGGTAACCCGACCTTTGATGGTGATTTGTTGTTCTTCCGCTGACTTTGAATTAGATAAGGATTTAGGTACAACTTTAATCAGCTGCCCGTCAACTTCGTAAGAAAAGGGTTGGCTACTGAAGAGTACCGGTAACACTTCGGTAATCTCTTTTGATTGAATATTGAGTGTCACGGGGCGGGCTTGCTGCATCTGGTCATTGCGGATAAGAAAAGAATATCCCGATTGACGTTGGATGGACTGCAGCACGCTTTTGAACGAAGCCTCCTTGACGCTCAGCGAAATGCGCTGTCCGAGTGCATTCGCACTTACCTGCAGGCTGAATCCGATAGTGAGGAAGATAATGAGCTTCATGATGAGCAGCTTGATAATTGGGTGACTGCCCCTGCCATGCAAGGCCGTTATGTTTTTTGACCTGATTGCATGGGCATGAATGTTTAAATTCATACTTTTGTTCAGTTAGGTGAAAAATATGTTGCTTAGTACGCGATGAATTTTGAGAACGCCTGGCAATCGCCGGAAGTGGTTCGAAGCACTTCCGGCATTTTTATATTACCAGGGCAAACACATGAAGTAGTTATTTGCTTACGATAATCCTCCTTCCTTCTATTTTGAAATTTAAACCGTAGTATTCGTGTAGGGCATTAAGTATCTGTGATAAGTTGACATCCCTGTTTAATTCCCCGAATACCTTATATGCCGCTGTCGTCTCCGGCATAATAAACTCAACATCGTACCAGCGTTCGATCTGCCGGATGATGGTGGAAAGGTCAGCATCATTCAATACGATCAGGCCATTTTTCCATGAAGTATAATCTCCCACATCCACTTGCTGGACTTTGAATGCTTCTCCCCGCAATACGGCTTGCTCCCCGGGTTGTAACAGTTGTTCTTTGTCGGAACGGCTTTGATATAGCTTTACGCTGCCGCTGACCAGTGTAGTGGTAACGATATTTTCATCCGTGTATGCATTGATATTGAAACTTGTCCCCAGTACCTGTACAGATTGGTCTTTGCTTTCGACGATAAACGGATGCTGCTCGTCATGTGTCACTTCAAAATACCCCTCACCGGTAAGTTCTACTTTTCTTTCACCAGCATTGAAGACAACAGGATACCGCAACGATGAAGCGGCATTGAGCCATACCTTGGTGCCATCAGGTAATGTGATTTGGTATTGTCCGCCACGTGGCGTGGTCAAAGTTGCATACTCCGTCTTTTTTAGTGTTGCAGACACCGGTTCGCCGTCGGTATAAGTATATTGTTCCGTAGTCGTTACGATACCATCCTTGTTTTCATTTAAGGTAATGCTGTTGCCGCCTGAAAAACTCAATGTAGCACGGTTGCCACCGGGTAATACATCCCCGCCGTATTGGCTTGTAAGACTGTGGTCTGGTTGTTTCTGTTGCTGATACCTGTAAATCAAAACCCCGACGGAAAGCAGGACCAGGATGGCGGCGGCTATGCTAAGTAACGTCCGGTTGAATGGATTCTGTTGCGGGATGTGGTCCAGTTTGGCTTTGAGTGACGCCAAGTCATCCGCCAACTCAGTATCGGTAAGATCAGTAGCCCCGTCATGAAGTTGGGTATACCATTTTTCTACCCACGCTTTTTCATCAGGGGTACAGGAATCTTCCCGGTATTTCCGAAGCAGCTCTTTTGCTTTGTGTAAGTTTTCGTCCATGACAGCGCGGATGATCCCGTTTACTGTATGTGACGGATGAACGCGACGTATGGGGGTGGAAGAAATTAAAATAATTTCAGCAGCAGGTAAATGGTGAGGAAAAAATACGCACCGAATTTAAGCCGTAGGGTGCGCAGCGCGTTTTTGATATAGCCCCTCACTGTTTGTTCTGACAAGTTCAACTTCGCTGCTATCTCTTTGTGGCTGAGGTGCTCATTGCGGCTCAATTCAAATACAACACGCAATTGGGGCGAGAGCCCGGCGATTTCCTTTTCGATCATTGCAGCAAGCTCCTGTGCTTCTACTTTCAGGTCGGGTGTATCCGGGTTTTGTTCCAGAAAGTTTCCGAGGGATTGTATGTAACGTGAGCTGGTTTCCTGCCGGGATACATAATCAATGATGCGGTTGCGCACAGCGGTATAGAGATAGGAGGACAATCCTTCGGAGATGGTTAGCTGTGTTTTTTTTGACCAGAGATTCGTGAATAGGTCATGGACAATGTCCTGTGCGATTTCGCGATTGCGGAGTCGGTTGTAGGCATGAAGGTAGAGTGTACCGTAGTAAGTATTGTATATGGCTGTGAATGCTGTTCCGTCCCCATCCCGCAATTGTTGAAGCAGTGCCTTTTCATCGGTGGCGTTCAGGGTTTTCACGCGGGTGAATAGTTAGTGGGTCAAATTTAGTGATTTCAAGTTAATGTTGTATAATTGTTATGGATGTTTTAACGGAAATCATCCATTTATTCCCGTAAGTTGTGCGTGCGGGGACATTTTTGTACCTTTCAGTAGATTTTTTGCAAATATTTTTTTCGATTGTGAGTACTTTAACAGTTTCAATTGTAGTAGCCCGGTTGTCCAATCGGGCTATTTTCATATTTTTATGTTGGCATAATGAGTATTGTTCGGCATATGGACAATAGTTAAACTAACGTACAGTCCGGTTTTTCAATCGGACTTTTTCATTATCTTTAACGTAAGTAATCAACATTCTGTTCATTCGATGATAGATGGGCAGAAATCATAGTCATACAGCCTGATTTTCCAGTCGGGCTATTTTCAAAGAACCTCATATCGTAATGACCGTTGGTTTCCACCGACAATCATTGCTTGTTTAATATTAGTACGAATCAACTACAGGGCTGTCCTTTTCGCAGGGCGGCCTTTTTATTCGGCTGTCTCGTTGAAATTTCATATTTTTATGTCAGTTGATATGGTGCCGGTCACTACCGGTCAACTGCTATTTTTAGACAACGCTGCTTCGGCAGCAAATTTCAATCAGGATCCCGCCACTGCCAGGTGGGATTCTGGTTTTTAGCCCTTTCCGAAATTTTGTATCTTTAGTGCAGTAAGTGTTTAATCATCTATATGGATTTAAGAAATAACATCCGTTATGTCTATACCGGATGTCGCGTGAAATTAAAGGCTCAAGTAAGGTCTGATTGTTATGTGAAAAAAAAAATCAGGATGATACAGGGAGAACGTTTTAGAACCCTCTAAAATAAGCAGCCCCCCGCCTCGCGCCGGGGACTGCTTGCAAACACCGAAAACAGCCGTTACAATTACCGGCTGTTTCCCATGAACGTATTGTTTTCACTAAGGATGGTGTCGTATCCTGTAAATTCCAGGGCAGAACTGACATAGTGGGGAATGGAAGGTTCCTTCCCTGTTAGTGCGGTACTCAGGTACTTTTTATTACTGTCGCAAAGGAGTGTAACTACCACCGCTTCCGGCCCCAGTTCGTGCTGCAACCGGATAGCACCGGCGACGTTCGCACCGGACGAGATACCGACACCCAATCCTGCCTGCACAGCGAGCTGCTGTGCTGTAATGATGGCATCACCGTCATGCACACGGATGATATCATCCAGTTCATTGAGTTGCACAATGCGCGGGATAAACTCGTCCGAAATACCCTGTATCCGGTGTTCCCCCACTTTATAACCTGTGCTGAGCGTAGGACTTTCAGCAGGTTCCAACGGGTGTATTAGCGCAGAGGGATAGTGTTTGCGTATTCCACGTCCCACTCCCATGATTGTTCCGCCGGTGCCCACACCTGCAACAATCGCATCAGGTTTCAGACCTAATGTTTGTAACTGGTCGATGATTTCAGGGGCGGTGGTATGTTCATGCACAGCAGGGTTGGCTGGGTTGCTGAACTGGCTGGGCAGAAAGACTGTCCCTGATTGTGCCATATCTTTAGCGAGGTCAATACTCCTTAAAAAACCTCCTTCGGCTTTGCTGATTTTTGTGACGGTAGCGCCATAACTGCGGATGATGTCAAAACGCTCGGTACTTAACCAGTCGGGCATGATGATGTGCACCGGATGTCCAAGTGCCCTGCCTATTGCAGCCAGCGAAATTCCGGTATTTCCGCTGGTGGCTTCCACGAACTCATTTCCCGGTTGGATGGCTCCCCGCCGGTAAGCGGTTTTGAGGATATTCAATACCATCCGGTCCTTCACGCTGCCGGTGAGGTTGTATTGTTCGCATTTAACAAAGATACGGCCGGGTTTACCCCTGTATACGTATTTGAGTATCAGCATAGGTGTATTGCCGACAAGACGTTCCAGGTGGAGGAATCTGTTCTCAGTCTCTGTATGCATCCAATAATTAGTTCTTTGCCGTTTCATTTGTTTCATGCCAACGGGACAATTTTCGGGTTTGCTGTAATAAATAACAATGCATCTGCATAAAAACCATCATAATGCCGGAGTATTTAAAGTATAATGATATTTTTGCCGGAAATCTTTTTTGAAAAAAGGATATTACCGATTATTCCACTAAAGCACCATGTAATGGAAAAACTTGACCCTGTTGATATGAAAATGCTGGACATCCTTCAGCATGATGGAACACTGACCAATAAGGCACTATCGGTCATGCTGCATCGCTCAGTTGCCACTATCCAGGAACGCCGGCGTAGGCTCACAGAGCAAGGCTACATAGAAAAGGTGGTAGCGATTCTTAATCGCAAAAAGATAGACCGTAGCCTGATCGCCTTTTCACATGTACTGCTTATATCCCACTCGGCGGATACATTGGGAGCGTTTGAATCCGAAGTAGTGAAGTTTGATGAAGTGATGGAATGTTTGCAGATGACCGGTGCGTATGATTTCATACTGCGTATCGCCGTCTGTGATATGGAGGCTTACAACATTTTCCTGCGGGAGAAATTAGCGAAACTGCCGAACATCAGTACCGTGCAGAGCTTCTTTGTGCTAAGAGCACCTAAAAGCGACACAGCTTATCCTTTATAATCTCTTTACCTTGCATAACAAGCCTTTTGATACAATAGGGTGATTAGCCTTTATTGTCTGGGTGCATAATAAATGATACAGACACCCAGTAAAGCAATCAGAGCTCCTGCAATGTCGTATTTATCCGGTGAGTAATTATCGAATTTCATGGACCACAGGATGGACATAACAATAAATATCCCGCCATACGTCGCATATACGCGTGCGAAATTCGAGGTCTGCCAGGTTGCTACCACACCATAAAATGCAAGTGTCACGGCACCTATAGCCCCGTACCACCAGGGTTTATCTTCTTTAAGCCAAAGCCAGACTAAATAGCCTCCCCCGATTTCGCAGAGTCCGGCAAGTATGAATATTGGCAACGACCTGATTACATCCATTAAAGACCAAGTTCTGTTACAATAAATTCTTTTACACCGTCAGCGCCCGTTAATTCAAGCCAAGCCTCACGTTTGTCTCCGCTTACGGAAAGGCCAAATATAAAGAAATCACAACATTCCCTTTCCGTTTTAATGAACTCCGTTAACTCATCCAGCATACGGTCAGAACCGGGAAAGCGGAATGCATAACCGTTTCTCAGCTCCCGCTTTTCCAGCATTTGTTTTTTCAGCCTCCAGATGACACTTTCTTTCCTTTCCCGCAACTCTGGGCTTGTAAGTTTGCAAACCATTTCCGAAGAACCGTTCTTTGCCGTACAGCTAACGCTGCATCCCTTTTTTTCCTGTTTGTTCATAACTACCGTTGTTGATTCCTGTTGCCCTTTGCTGTTGAACACTGATATGCAAAAAAGTGAGCAGAGCAGGGAGGTCTTTAATGTGCCGATTGCCATAATCATTGTTTTCGATGTTATACTTATATTTACCCTTGCAAATGTAAACGGTGGAGTATAGTCCACTGTCAAGTGAAAAATCAAAAAAAATACGATGCTGATCGGTCAATTGTCGAAAGCTTCCGGACTGTCAAGAGATACTATTAGGTTTTACGAGAGACAGGGACTAATAATTCCGGGCAGGGGCGATACAAGGTTCAATAATTACAAGGAATATTCCAATGATATTCTGGAAAGGTTGCTTTCTATTAAGCGCCTGAAAAATTTTGGGTTTACGTTGAAAGAAGTATCCGGTCTATTGGATATGCTGGATGCCCAAACGGCAACCTGTGGTAATCTATCACATAAAATCGACGAGAAAGTGCTGTTGATTGAACAGAAGATCAGTGAGCTGAAAGCAGTCAGAAAGCAGTTGTTGGATGGGAAGCGCGGATGTCAAGACGAATCAGGCAATTTGAAAACGCCGGGTGCGACATGTCCGGTATTCGTCCATTGAGCAGTTAACTGAATATTCTTACAGGATGCCACGGATTAAGGTAGCGGACGGTCCAATCGGTTTGAAATTCATTTGGTATTAAGGTAACCGTCATGGTAGATGCTGTAGAAATAACCTTCCTTCCGTAATTGATAGGTTATTTTATCCTTGTGTTTTTTCCGATGGTCATAGTCAACACCCTTAAAGTCAAAAGCACCAAGCAGTTGGATAGAGCCGTTATATGCCGGGTAAATGTTCCCGAGTTCGTATTGTTCCATTAAGAACTCCGATTTAAAACGTATCTCCCTTTTCGCTGAATTAGCCGTTTGCAGCTTGTCGCAAACAGCCTGTAGCTTGGCGATTAATTCAGGGTCTTCCCAATAATTCGGGATGGATTGCAAGTGGTAACCTATGTATTGCTTCAGGTAATCGTCTTTATCACCATGGATAATTGCAAACGGGGCATTGAAAATCCCCTCTCTTATTAACGGGTTCAATTTTGCCATTTGTCTATCCGAGAGGTTTCCCCCGGCATGAAAATCCTCCATATTGTTCCGCACCACAATGGCGATTATCTTGGTAATTAGTTTTAGTGCTGCCGTGTCATTCGTGGCGCTTTTTTTCTTTCCATATTGTAACAACTTATAATAGAGCGCATTTAGGCGTAGGTTCGAATCCCATCGTCGGCTCATTACATCATGATAAAAAGCGGCCATCCCGAAACGAGGTGGCCGCTTTTCTGATGGAGCGCGGTAGGAAGCGCAATGCCCGCTACAAGATGTTCTTATCAATATGATCATTGATCCGCTCTGCCCTGCGGTAAACCTTTTCCGACCGTTCATGCAGCGTGGTGTACATGTTGAAAATGGTTTCACCGTAGTCAAAATATTCGTTCTGAAGTTCGGTTACCTCACCCACTGTACCGAAGAACTCCTGCTGGTCGCGATCCAGTGAAACGATGTCTACCGACACCTCTTCGTAGTGGCGGAAGACTTTATGAATCAGTTTGTCACCGATATCATCCGCTTCATCAAACCAGTCTTCGTTTTCGTAGATGAAGTCTGCCCATTCGTTGAACCACTCCTGTTCGGCCACGACCAGGCCGTGCAGTTCCACCAGTTCGCGGTTGTGGTAAACGACGCCTTGGTTGAAATCGCCCACATCGATGGTAAACTCTTCTTCAATAAAAGGAAGCTCGTTTTGGTCCGTGAGCTGGAAACCTGCTTCCAGGAAGTCGAGCTGCTGCTCGGTGGGCAGGAGGAGGTATTCCAGTTCGGTGATTTTCACTTCCAGCTGGAAAAGCGCGTCTTTGTGCTGAAGCAACCGCTGCTTGGTCTCCCAGGTCCGGTCGTGCTGCCGGTAATAGGCGGCAAGCGCGTCGGTCTCGAAGTCGAGCGCCGGCTTTGCCATATCAAACTCAAGGATGATGGGGCGTAGCGGGTGTTGTTTAACAATCTCTTTCATCATTGTACGTGTTCAAAGTTACGAATCATTCTGGTTTTAAAACCATCCCTCCCGGGGCGCCCCGGGAGGGATGGTTCAGTTCACGCACGCCTTAGAGTGCGAACGTCGACACGACGTCGCTGTAAACGGGCGTGGTGCTTTTACCGAGGTACGATGCCCGGAATTCGTACTCCTGGAAAGGTTCCAGGTTTTCGATATCCAGCGTAGCCGTGGGGCTGAGTATGGTATTCCACTCGGCTCCAACTTCCTTCTTCCGGTATTCGAACTGGTAATAGCGGGCTTTTTTCCAGGGCGCTACCTTAGCCGCGATCTTTAGGGAACCCAGTCCGTGGGCCTGCACCGCAAGCCTTTCCACTTTGGGGTTCACCCCCGCATCGGGCGAGGAATCTTTGGTGGGCAGGAAGCCTGCGCTCAGGATAACGGTCTGGTTTCCGCGTGCAGTGATCTCCACGTATTTAGCCAAATCACTGATTACGGTTTCCAGTTCGCCGCGCTTATCATTGCGAAATGATATGGCGCGGCGGTCGTTGAAGGCCGCCTCGGTCACCGCATCTCGGTAGGCAGTGGTGGCCGTAGCCAACGTGGCCAGATCGGGGGTCGGTGTGGCGAAGATGTCGATGTTGTCCGTCATCTTGTTGTGGATTTCTTCTGCAAACTGCAACAACTGCGCAGCATCCAGATTTTTGAAATTCATTGTTGGTTTCTTCATTTCTTTTACATTTAAAAGTTAAAAAATCTTGTTTATTTACAATTCCTGTTAGCTAACAGGAACAAAGGTGAGGTTCAAATTGTCGGAAAACGAAGAAAAGTGTGCCATTTTTCAGGGTACCCCGAAAATCTTTTTGGCACACTTTTTTTACCAATGTGGTCTGATGATATCAGGAATGCCGATTATTGCGGATTTCGCAAAGAGCTTACCTAGGTAAAGTCAGAATTTGCCTAGGTTAAATCGAGATTTACCAAGGTAAAACAGGAATTTACCTTGTTCAAATCAAAACTTACCACGGTAAATTTTCCTTCTACCACGGTCGAACAGGAAATAATCGTGGTCAAATCAAAACTTACCTAGGTCGGGCGGGAAATGACCACGGTAAAAATGGAACTTACCATGGTAGATTTTCCTTCTACCACAGTCGAATCGGAAATGGCCACGGTAAAATCAAAACTCACTAGGGTTAAATCGGGAATTACCATGGTCAAATCAGGATCTACCAAGGTAAATTTTCCTTCTACCACAGTCGAATCGGAAGTTGCCACGGTAAAATCGAAACTCACTAGGGTTAAATCGGGAATTACCATGGTAAAATCAGAATCTACCACGGTAAAATCCAAACTTACTTTCGGAAAATCAAATTACACCCAGGTCGAATCCCGATTCACCTAGGTCGCTTCCGTTCCGCTCCCGGTGCAACCTTAAACAACTCCGTATAACATTGGATGAAATGCTGCGTATCCGGGAAATGCAATTCGGAAGCCACGTGTTCGATGGACTCATCGGGCTTATTACGGAGCAGCTCGCGTGCTTTGTGCAGACGGACCAGCTGGATGGCCCTGCTGATGGTTAGCTGTTTCCCTTCAAATGCCCGGTAGAGCGTGCGTACCGAAACAAAAAGGGCGTCAGCAATCTGCTTTCGCGTTAATTTACGCTCCATATAATGTTCCTGAATGTAGGCCGCTGCCTTATGGTACAAGGCAATATCGGCATTGTTTACCGCTTTTAGGTGGGCGGTTAAGTCTTTTTGATACTGCTCGATGAGTAAAGCGATGCGGTAATTCAATTTAACGTTTAGCGAGTAGACACCTCCTTTGAGTTCCTGTATCTTCCCAAACAGGTTGTTCTGCCGGTAGCCGATGGCCAGGGGCGAATGGGGGGCTTCGGCAAGTGTAGGAAACTCCGAATGTACTGAGCGGAGTGCCTTGCCGGATACGCCAATGAGCAGCATCCAGGTTTTTCCACGGTCTATGCTACAAATCAACTTTTCACCCAGGGCGGCATGGCAGCCGATGTGCTGGCCCGATTTGAGCTGCCGGGAGCCGGATGCGGCGAAGGCGCTTTTGCCTATAAATTGGTAAACAATAAAAAATCTTTCTTCTTCCTGCGGAAACTCGATCACCTGCGCCGAATCGCTCGCACCTTTGATTTCCATGATCTGTATATCGCCTATCGCCCGAGCTGCCGCATACAGCGTTTCGGATATCGGTAGGTGTGTTTCCCGTTCAAGAAAGCGCAGATGCAGGCCTTTTAAAACAGGTTTACTATCAATCGATCCATTGGCAACGATGGTAAATGATCGGAAAAAAGGGTTTATGCTCATTGGTAGTCAAACTGGTTATATATATGGATAAGGTGCTCATGGCCCGTTATTGAAAGGTATGCCAACCAGGATTTGCGCAAGATAGCAATTTAACGCTTCGATACTGGCAACTGGAACTAGAAAAGGAAAAAAATAGAACTCCGCCAAATCGAGTAAAAAATAAAAAAAGAAACAACGAAAAAGGCAAAAATCCCTTTAAACGACGAAAGAGCAGCTTCAAAAGCGGCTCTTTCTTGTGCGGAGAGTGAGGGATTGCTTTACCGGTCCCTATCGATAGCGAATCCGGGCGTAGCTTCGTCATCCACGGTAATCACGTCGCGTGGGATGTCTACCGTAATCGTGCAGGGGTCGCACTGCTGGCCACCGCAAATCGGCGTGAACGTGATGTGGTACCGGCCAACCCAATCGAAATAGTGGGATACGGAAGAGCCGCTACCCGACAGGGTAGTGCCATCCGGGCGCGTGATTTGCCATTGGAAGCTGACCTCGCAGCCTTCGGGTGCGCACGCATACGCCGGAGCATTGAATACATAGGTTTTATGTCGTCTCAGCCTGATTTTGTCGCCGCAATCCACCTGATAACCGGCATCGGGCGACACGTTGATCCGCTGCCTTGGATCGCGAGGGGGAACTACTTCATGTTCGAAAATGTTTACGGTGTGGTCGAGCCACGTTCCGCAGCCGCAATCGCTGGTCTGGCAGCATACTACCCGAAAGCGATTACTCCGGGCCATGCAGTCGCCGTGGGAATCTTTTACCACAACGATCCACGGGCGCGGTGGATCGCAGGGCAGCCCAGCAGGCAACGTGAAGGTGTAACTTCCATTGTCGGTGACGCCGGAAGCTACAACTTGATAGGGCGTGCCAGTTTGCCCATCAATTAGGATAATATCCACTTCGCCCGAAGGGACACCGCCAGTCCAGTTTACGGTTATCGTACTGTCGGCACAGAGCGCTTCCGTTTGTCCAATCGGTTCGATCTGGATGTCGCAGGGTTTCTCGGCATCATCAGGCGAGAAGCAGATCCTGCGCTCACAAACGTTACAGTTCACATCTTTCACCCGCACGATGAGGCAGAACGCGAATTCCACCTCGCAGCATTCAATGTCCAGTACATTGGGTTGCGATACGTCAAGTTGCACCGTTGTATGGAGTACACTTGGCGATCCGGGCGACCAAACCAAGGACGTGCTGTTGTTGCTGCCAGCTTGCAGCGTGAGGTTACCCAATTGGTTGGTATTGGTGGTGAGCAAACCAAAGATACCCATGTCGGCCGGTTGGCAATCGGCCGCCGAATAAGCCACATGGTAGTCGGCCATCAGTATTTCCACTTCCTGTATGGGAGTAGCACCACCTTGCAGCTGTAATTCGTACTGGCCGTTTCGGTACACGAGCGTCGCATCGAAATCGGGTATTTCGCAGCAACCCGTGCTGGTTACGCAGGCAGCGGGGGCTTCTTCACTGCCATCATTGGCGTCGAGCAATGTGCCGTTGGTCACCATATTGCCCGTTGCCGATACGGCCACGTTGCAGCAGGTGCCGAGTCCCTGTTTGGTCACCGGTACGGTGATAATGAATTTGCCGCCCGGTTGGATGGCCGCCGTGGCGTTCACCTGTATTTGCAGGTTGCCCGACGAAGTGGCGGCGATGGGATTGCCCAGGTCGTCGACCACCGAGATCGCTCCCCGCACCACGGCACAGTCGGGCAATGGGTCGGTCACCGTCACGTTGTCCAACGGTACGCTGCCGTTGTTGATGACCTCGATGATGTAGTTGAACGATGCGCCACTTTCGACAGTTTCCGCGTCTGCGTACTTATTTACATCAAGGTATCCCCACTGGTTGATGGTATACGCTGCACTGGAGGTATACACCAGTCCGTCATAAGTGAGGCTTGCCGTATTGGTCCGGTTGCCGTGCAGCTGTGGTAAAATCAAGGCATCGAAGTAGATGACCAGGTAGTTGCCCGTATTCCATTGGCAGGTACCCGGCATGCCCGTCACGGTCCATGAGGGGTGTTGCAGGTCGGCCGTATTGGCCACCACGCTGAAAGGCGGCTGTTCGGGCGTGCCCAGAAGCGGCGTGCTGCATTTGGTTATCTTTCCGTGGTTCGGGTAGTATGCGTACTGGATGGAGCCGGGTATGAGCTGCAATTGCTGGCCGTTGGCATTCAATGCATCGGCAACCACCGCATCCATGTCTGCGGATCCGAGGTTGCCGACCTGCAGCCTGAAATGGATGACGTCGCCCACCTGGTAAATGGGCGGGTTTACCGCATTGGGCGGATTGATGATGCATTTGCGTATGGTGGGTACCGGCGCCGGTTGTTCCACAGTGAAATCGACAGTGTATTCATCTGTTTCAACGGTTCCGTCAATCTCCGGGCAATCCACGCCCGGACACGGCGACGGTCCGCTGGTGCCGCCGTCGGGATTATTGCCGCCGCCGAAGCCTTCGGGCTGGTAGCTGAGGTGGGCCGTGTTTGATACGACCGTTCCCAACGGTGTATTGGCATTGATGGTAAAGCGGAAGCGGAAGGTTGCCTGTCCGTTTACCGGCAGCGGACCGTCGGTTTTGGTGAAGGTGTACACACCATTGTTGTTTACCCAGGTCCAACCGGTGGCAATGGTGTTAGGTGCGTCAACGGTGATGCCGGGGATGTTGATGTTATCGGTGATTTCGATGTCGGCAAGCGGTACGTTGCCGAGATTGGTGACCGTAATGGCGTACTCGCCTATGCAGCCGGGTGCAAAAGGACCGCTGTTGGCACTGGTCACGGTTTTTTCAAAGTTGGCTGCCACATTGGGCATGGCCAGCACCGGCGACTCGGCCTGCACGCTTCCTGTCATCGTTTCGCAGCCGTTGCCCAGGGTGAAGTGGTAGTCGGCCGTATTGATGAGGGTGCTGCCCACCTCGCCGCAGTTCTGTATCTCCACGATGTAGGGAAAACTACCGTTCGAAGTGGTTTGCAAGTTGTCAATCGTGGTGGTGGCACCGCTCACGACGGTCATGGCCGGGTCTTCGGTAAAGGTGCCGCCGATGCTATAATCGCCCAATCCGGGAGGGTTGGGGTTGTTGTGGGTGAGCGTTAACTTCCAGACCGAAACGCCGCAAGCCAGGTTGCCTCGGACGAACGCCTTCTCGGCGGTCCAGTAGTTGGCTGCACGACCGGTGACGGACAATGAAGCCGTACACGAAAGCTGTTCATTGCCGGTATCCACGGTTACGGTTACCGTTAGCGTGCCTACGCTGCCGTTGCAGGTGATGTATGGCGGGAAGCGGTAAAACATATCGAACGTCTGTCCGTCGTTGCCGATAATCGGGTTGACATTGGTGTGCGACAGCGGATCGCCGGGAACAGGAGCAACCGGTACCGCGCCCTGCGCCTGGAATTGCAGGTTTGACGACCGTGTGATGGTGATGCTGCTGGTGGAGCCTGGCGGCAGGCTGCCCGGCAATACGGTAGTGAGCGTGATGTTGTCGCCTGTCAGTACTTCACGGGGCGCACTGATGACCACCGTTCCGTATCCGCCTAGGTCGCATGACGCCGTTACGGGGCTGTCGTCGATCACCAACTGGCCGAAGCCGGTGGTTGCTTTAACAAGCATCAGTACGAGTAAGTAACTCTTAAGGGTATATATAATGGATTTCTTCATGACTTGTTTATTGGTTGTCGAATTGGAAACACTGGATAAATGAGCAGGCCTTGCAGCTGCCGTCTTCGTACAATACATTCACTTTAAGGCAAACCTCGTAGTTGATGGCGCAGCAATCCGCGTCAAAACCGGGCAGCGTGCCGGGCAGCCCGATGACGAGGTGCAGCGGTATGGGCCCGGTAATGGGGGAGGTGCTGAGGTAGCGTACCACCTTGGTGGCCGCCTGCAGATTGCCCGAGCCATTGATGGTCGACATGCCCGAAAGGATCATACCCGATGTTTCGACGCTGTTGACACCCGTAGTACACCCGCCCGGATTTGCCGAATACTGATAGGAAAGTACTTGTACCTCGATGCCGTATACCGCTTGGTTTACCGAGATGCTGCCATCGAACAGGTACTGTGTACTTGTAGCATTGTGTGGGGTGATCTCCATGTCGTCAAACGATACTTCCATCGTTTCACAGTCGTTGCAAAGGCAATCCGGCAGGCTGTCGATGGAAAGGCTCACGCCCGGCTGGCACAGCACGGGTGAAGGGTCGAGGTCGTCGCCCTGCAGTGCCAGCCCGATGGCATTGACGGTCGATGGGACCGTCACTTCCACGCAGTAATGCACCGTTGAAAGTGAGGCCCCGGCCTGGCTGACCAGGCTGGGGTTCTGGCCGACCAATGTATAGGTAAGGGGATTGTATTGCTGGTCGTAGACAAACAATCCGGATGTAGGGTCATTGTAGGTGAGGTCGCCCGAGGCCGCTACATACGAGGCGTCGAAGCAAATGCGGTATTTGCGGTCGTTGCCTTCATAGCCGAGGCACTCGATGCTGTCGTTTTCAATGGCGAAGTCGACCGCGCAATTGGAGATAGCGAACGCCCGGGTATCGGAAACCAGCCCGGTAGTGGTTTCCGTAACGCGCCACAGGTACTGGCCATCCGTTAGGTCGGCATTGGCAAATTCGGTGATGGCGATGGTCGGCGTGGCGGACTTGCCGATGTGCGTGCGCTGCGGTTTGCGGCGGCTATCCAGCCGGATGAGTTCCACCACGTATGCAGGGGCCGGCATCGGCGTACCCACAAGGCGCCACTGCAAGGATTTAATTTCCGATGCGTTACGGTACTGCGCGTTATTCTCGGGCGCCAGGGTTACCAGTTTACGTAATTGGGTCTGCGATTCCGCTGTCGGGGATTGTGCTGTTGGCCGGTTCGGCACCAGGCTGTTTCCCGTATTTTGAGATACGGGGGGTTGCCCCGCTTGCTTCGGTTTATCCAATGCGAATGACAGGCCCGCCCGTCCACCCGGCGTGTTCCACGCGTCGGAAAGCCGTTGCTGTTGGGGTTGTGCCTCCACCCACGTGCCAAAATCATAGCTGCCATTTTCATCGGGCCGTGAGGCGAACCGGAGTGTGCGCGTGTCTACGACGGCGCGCTGGAAAGTATAGTTGACTTCGCCCCATACGGAAAGCCGCTTTCCAATGGGGACCGACAGGCGGAGTTTGGGCGCATAAAAGAGCCCGTTGGAAGCCACGCGGTCCTGACCATAGATTTCTTTCTCGAACGTCTCCTTGCCGTATTCCACCCGCTGGCGCACGGAAAACCCATCGCGCCGCGTTTGGGCATAGCCGATATGGAACTTTGGCGAAAGCGTAACACTGTTTCCTAACTTGACGTTTAATTCGGGGCCTGCGCCAAGCCGCAACTGGCGTTGCGCCATTTCAGCGTTGCCCAGGTCGGTCGATAGCGTGATACCGTCAACCACCGATATGGGTTGCCATGAGGCGGTAGGTGTCCGTTTTGCCGATAGGTAGTCGCCCGCGACCCCGATGCCCAACGAAAAGGACTCACGCTTGAAAACGGGCATGGAAAGACCCACGGTCAGTCCCGACGTGCCGAAAAGATGAGTGGAATCGCTACGGCCGTCCTTTGCGGCGAGTGCGGCGCCAAGCGATACCGTGGGACGGTGCTGGGCAAAGCCCGCACCCGCGTAAAGCATCGTGGCGACCATAAGGAATGTTAAATAGTTCAGCTGTTGCATAGTCATACGTTTAACCTATTGTTTATCCTGATTCTGTATGCGTATATCAACAGGCGGAGGGAATTGTTACCTGTTCGCTTCCTTTATTGTATGTAAACCCAAATTTTCCTATGTTTGAGTCCCAAATCCGATGGCTGCATGATAATAGAACCCCTTTTTGCACTCCTCCTTGTCGACTATCTACGCAAGAAGGTTGATCCGCGTCAGGCGGACTACGATATCCGCGGCTATTTGCTCAAAGGCCGTTACGTGGCGATTGGACTGTTGATACTGGATGTGGTCACCAATTCGTTCATCATCGATGTAGGTATCAGGGCCTGTGTGGTTGCGCTGATGTGGCTTATCTATACCCGCAAGGAACTCGGCGTAGGGAAAAGCCTGATGTACTCGATCATTCCCTACATGGTGCTTTCTTTTGCAGGAGACTTGGTGGAAGAGGTAGCCGCGGACTTCTACGACTCCTATGAGTACGTGTTTGAGAGCGCCAACTTGTTTGGGGTATTGTGGTTTGGCGCGATGTGGTTCGTTAACCGCAGTCAGCGCAAGGCATTGGAACGTGAGCGCATTAAGCGGGAAGCGGAAGAAACGCGGGTACGTGTCATGGCCGAACTGAAGGTAAACCTGGAAGCCGAGGTAGCCCAGCGTACGGCCGAGCTACGGCAGCAAAAGGAAGAGTTGGAAGAGGCGTTGGAGGAACTGAAACATACGCAGGCACAGCTTATCCATTCCGAAAAAATGGCATCGCTGGGTGAGCTGACAGCGGGCATTGCCCATGAAATACAGAATCCGTTGAACTTTGTGAACAACTTTTCGGAGGTGAGCATCGAGCTGCTCGATGAGCTGAAAACCGGCCCGCTTGCGCAACTTCCGGAAGACGCCGCCGACGAAGTGGAAGAGCTTATCGGCGACCTCACCCAGAACCTCGAAAAGATTACGCTGCACGGCAAGCGCGCTGACGGTATCGTGAAGAGTATGCTACAGCATTCGCGGAGCAGCACCGGTGAGAAGACCGAGATCGATATCAATGCGTTGGCCGATGAATACATACGGTTGAGTTACCACGGGTTGCGAGCCAAGGACAAGTCGTTCAATGCTTCGATGGAGACCGATTTTGCGACGGACCTACGCCGGATCGCGGTGGTACCGCAAGACCTTGGGCGTGTGTTGCTCAACCTATTCAACAACGCGTTTTACTCGGTTAGTGAAAAGAAGAAAAATAATGCGCCGGAAGGCTATGAGCCGCTGGTAGCCGTGGCTACGCGGAATGTACAACTGCCCGATGGGCGCGAGGGTGTGCAAATTACCATACGTGATAATGGTACGGGCATTCCGAAAGCCATTATTGATAAGGTGTACCAGCCTTTCTTTACCACGAAGCCCACCGGCCAGGGTACCGGGTTGGGCCTTTCGATGAGCTATGACATCATCCATAAGGTGCATGGAGGCGAGATGCGGATAGATACCGAGGAAGGGCAATATGCGGCATTCACCATTACCATACCAGCATAAGATGACCATGAATATATTAGTTGTAGACGACGAAGCCGATATCCAACCCCTTTTTAGGCAGCGGTTCCGCAGGGAAATCAAAAGTGGTGAGGTGACGCTCCATTTCGCCCTTTCGGGCGAAGAGGCGGTAGCCTACTTGGAGTCGGGAGCATCGGAGGTGGTGCTCATCCTGTCTGACGTGAATATGCCGGGTATGAGTGGGTTGGAGTTATTGCAGCACATCCGTGAATCTCACGGCTCGGCACCGCCCTTCGTGATGATGATTACGGCTTACAGCGATGAGCGCAACTACCGCCAGTCGATGCAGCTGGGTGCGAATGATTTCCTCACCAAGCCGTTAGATTTCAGGTTATTGAAAGAAAAGTTAAAAGACCTTGATGCACATGGCTAAGTTATTGGTAGTAGACGACGAGGCAGATCTGGAAATACTCATCCGCCAGAAATTCCGCAAAAAAATCCGCGAAGGCATTTATTCGTTCGTATTTGCGCGCGACGGAAATGAGGCACTGGCCTTATTGAAAGAGCACGACGACATCGATGTGATCCTGACCGACATCAACATGCCGGGCATGGACGGCTTGACGCTGCTCACCAAATTGCCGGAGGCCAATCCGGTCATCAAGGCGGTAATGGTGTCCGCCTATGGCGATATGGACAATATCCGTACGGCCATGAACCGGGGTGCGTTTGATTTCGTCTTCAAGCCGGTCAATTTCGACGACCTTGATACGACCATCGAGAAGACGCTCCAACACGTGGCCCAATTGAAGAGCACCTTGCAGGCCATCAAAGAAAATAATATCCTGAAAATGTACGTTGACGAGAACGTACTTAATTTCATGACCCACCAGGAGTTTGAAAAGAGCTTGCTGGATAATGAGACCGTGGAAGGGAGTGTGTTATTCATCGACATCTGCGGGTTTACGGCGATTACGGAAAATGCGGAGGCCGATCTCGTGGTGAAGATGCTCAACAACCTTTTCGATGTGATTGTAAAAGAAATCATCAATCACCGTGGCCACATAGACAAATTTATGGGCGATGCGGTCATGGCCGTGTTTAAGGGCGATTACCACATGGATAGAGCCATAGAAGCGGCGCTGGCTGCTAAGGAACGTATTGCCGGAATCGAATCGGTCGATTTGGGGGGTGATGCATTCAAGCCCCGGGTCTCTATCGGCATCAATTCGGGGGAAATGATTTCGGGTAATATCGGGTCTGTCTCGTTGAGACGGCTGGACTACACGGTCATCGGGGATACGGTCAACGTGGCCCAGCGCCTCCAGGGGGTTGCTAAGCCCGGACAGATCCTTGTAAGCCAACAGGTGTATGAGCAAGTGAAACAATCGTTTAGTCTTCAGGAAATTGGACCTGTTCAACTGAAGAACAAAGCGAAGCCCGTTTCCATCTACGAAGTACTGGCGTAGCCTTGGTTTATCAACGGGCTCAATGTTCGCGGGCACGTCGTTTCAGTACGCCCCCAGCCACCTCTTTGATGGTGTGGGTATACACAAACGCCTGCGGATCGATGGCCCTCACCATGGCTTTGAGCCGCCTCACTTCAAACCGTGTGACCACCGTGAATACGATGTCGACCGGATGGCTTACATCAAAACTCCCTTTGAGGAATCCACGTTCGCCTTTATAAAGGGTAATGCCTTTGCCCATCTCGTTGACCAACCGTTCTTTGATGACATCGCTTTTCGAAGAAATAATGTTCACGGCGGTATATTCCTCCAGTCCTTCGATGACAAAGCTGATGCTCCGAGAGGCCGTGTAATAAGTCAAAATAGAGTACAAAGCAGTGGGTAGTCCCAACTGGACGGCGGCGATAAGGAAGATAACGATGTTGATGCCGAGGATGATCTCGCTGATGGTGAAGCTGCTCCGCCGCAACGTGTAGAGCGCAAGCACTTCGATCCCGTCCAGTGCACACCCCCCGCGCATGGCAAGGCCGACACCTAACCCCATCAATACACCACCGAATATAGACACCAACAGTTTATCGGAAGTAATGGGAGGGTAGGGCACATATAGCAGGCAGATGCCCAGCAAGACAACGCAGCCCAGCGTTTTCCACGCAAATTGCCTGTTTACCTGGTAGGCACCCATGATGATGAGCGGTAAATTGGCCAGTACAATGACGTAGGCAATGTTCACGCCGTATATTTCGTGGATAAGCAGTGCGATACCGGTCATGCCGCCATCGAAGAAGTGGTTGGGTATGAGGAAACCTTTTAAGGCAAACCCGCAGCACAGTACGCCGCAGACGACATACATGACATCCCGGGCGATGGCCCGCCATTGGTTATTCTTTATGGTTATTTCCATTCGGTTAAGCAATTAGCTTGTTGTAATTCTCTTCTTTTTTTTTGTTCCTGAGCCCCCTGGATGTCGCCGTGAAATACCGGTGATTTCCCAAAAACGAACGTTGGAGTTCGTCGTATGCGTGCTGCGATTTTACGGTGCCCAATTTGCGCATTTCTTCGTAAAGCAACTGGCTGCGATCGAAAAAGTCGTCGCGGCCCAGGTAATCCAGGTCGGCATCACAGATGATCTCTTCCAGGTGCCGTGTGGGCCGTTGGGGTATTTCGGTGGCCATAATCAGTTTGCAGATCAGTGAAATATCGGCATCCGTGTAGCCGAATGAAGGCAATACCCGCTGGGCAATCGCACAGGAATGGATTTCGTGGCCCTTTGCGCTGATGAGGAAACCTACATCGTGGAACAGGGCGGCGGTGAGCAGCAACTGCAGGTCTGGATGGCGGATACCCTCTTGTGAGGCGATCCGTTTCGTTGCCGAATATACATCTTGCGTATGGGCAAGGTTATGGTAGGTCAAGTCGGGCGAAAGCTCGTCCGCCAACCGCTTCATAACGTACCGTTCAGCCAAGTCGAGTTGCATATTGGATTTTTTCGGTCGCTAATATATCAAATTAATCGGATTGCACCTGAGCCGAACCGTATCACGGTAACGCATAGCGATTTGATTAACGTAAAAAGAAAAGAGGCATTCATCTAATCGGCAAACCCGCTGCCATTATACACCGTATCCAGCCAAGCGATACGCTCGGTCAAATAGGTTTTGATGAAGTCCACGTAGTCTTGATACGTATTTCCTACATACCAGTTGAAATGGATGTTCGGCTCTTGCAGGATATCCCAGCGTTGGAAGTTGCCGACCTGACTATACGATAAAAGGTTGGCCTGACGATCGACGTATTGATTTATCGTAGCAAGATCGGCCTTCACGGCATTCCAGCGCGTACGCACTGCGCGGCGGAAATTTGGGTCTTCCGCTATTCTTGCTATCCACTGTTTCGGGGCGTGCGCATCCGTCAGCATCAGTTTCTTCACCGCGTCTCCTATCCGATTGTCATTGTTGAAGCCCAAATCGACGTCCCACACAGGCCCGATATAAATCAACGGATCCGAAGCGCTTTTCTTATACATCCGCATACTCCAATATAGATCGCTATTTCCGGCAATTTCGTTGGCGAGGTAGTAGTTCACGAATGTGGTAAGGTCCAGGTACCGTTGATAGCCTGCCTCGGGATCTGCAAAGTTGTCAGCGAAAAGTGCGTCCTCAAAGGCCGTGAAGTAATCTTTTATGTAGTCAAATTGTAATGCCGTGATGTCGCCGTCTCCGGGGTATTTGACCGTAATGGGCATTTCCCGGGGCGTTTCAAAGAATACGGGTTCTGAATATCCAAATCCATCAGCCTCCAGCATGTAGCCGCCATTTTCTTCGTCGATATTCACGCGTTGCTCCCCTTCCCGGATGTGCTCGGTGACATTGTAGTTGCCCATGTACTCCCCGTTCAGAAAAAAATCGGCGTATTGCTGGCGTGGCGTGTATTCCAACCCCAGCCGCCGGCTGATCTCAAAGGCGACGTCGTTGCGTATCAGCGATCGGTCGGCGTAATTCGCCATCAGCGCCCAATGGCGGTTTGAGGGCATCCCCAACAATTCAGCGGCCGTACCGAGCCGCAGCCGGTACGGCTTCTTGGGCATGTTCCAAGTCGAATTCCCCCGTCCCCTTACATCCGCGTCCCCTTCGTGCAGGGCTTCACCCGTAAACCCCCTCACTACGCGATACGTACCCTTTACGTAATTTTCCTTGTCGAGAATCTCCTGGCCTCCTGTGGAGAGGTAAAACGCAGGTAACCCCGTGTCGGAGAATTTAACCGTGTAGGAATGTTCCCCGCCGCTGGCGTGGCGTACCACGTACTTCACCAGACTTCGAAAGTCTTGCTGCGTCACGCCACTTTGCTGTACAACCCCGTTGACGGCCACGTCTTGTCCGTCGTGCGTAAAATCGGCCACTAGTTTGCTGATGTCCGTTCCCGCGAACGTACGCGCGTAGATCGTATCGTCCTTGATCTGTGTGCCGATAGTAAAGGCAAGGCCGGGATTCTTGTCTTTCGGGAACGAAAAAGACAAAAGGTCTTTAACCTCTATCGGTGTGTCGGGTTCGGCTGGACCTTTGGCGCAACCCTGCCAGCACCAAGTGGCCGAGACGAACAATAAGAATAGGGCAATGTTCTTGTGTTTGGTCATGATTTTGTTACAATTAATTTTATGCGAATCTCAACACAGTTTTTTGCAAAATGTGTGACCGGACGTGACTATATTTTCTTTTGTAGTTTTTTAATTACAACAATTATGCCCGCTCCCGAAATTCGGTTACGTTGGGCATAAATAACATTAAAGGTGTACCTTTACGGTTTAAGCGAAGTGCAACTAACTCATTTCATTAAACCTGATTAATCTATGGAAAGAAGGGAATTTATCCGCAAAGGTATGATTGGCGCCACCGGTGCGGCATTGACAACGGCTGGCATGAGTGCAAAATCCTACGCCTCAATTCTTGGGTCCAACGAACGGGTCAACGTGGGGGTCATTGGCATACGCGGAATGGGCCAATACCACATCGAGGGTTACTCCAAGCTCAAAAATGCGCGGGTAACCGCGCTATGCGACATCGATCAGCATTTGTTTGAGCCCCGAATCAAAAAGCACTTTGTGGACAAGGGACTGGAAAAGCCAAAGACATATACCGATTTGCGCGTCTTGTATGAAAATAAGGAGGTCGATGCCGTTTCCATTGTGACACCGAACCATTGGCATGCGTTGGCCGCGATATGGGCAATACAAGCGGGCAAACATGTTTCTGTCGAAAAGCCGTGTTGCCATAACATCTACGAAGGCCGTAAGTTAGTGGAGGCCGCAGAAAAGTACTCGGTCATTGTACAAGATGGGGCGGAGCAAAGGAGCAACCCCTGTGCGGAAAGCATGGCCGATTTTCTGCATAGCGGGAAACTGGGTGAAGTGTACATGGCCAAAGGCATTTGCTATAAACGGCGCAATACCATCGGGCGCACGCCAGACGAACCGATCCCTCCGGGCGTAGATTATGACCTGTGGTTGGGGCCGGCGCCCGAACGCCCGTTTTCGAAAAACCGCTTTCACTATAACTGGCATTGGAACTGGGATTACGGAAATGGCGATATCGGCAACCAGGGGGTTCATGAGATCGATATTGCCCGGTGGGGGCTTCATGTTACGTTGCCTACGAGGATCAGCTCAATTGGCGGCCATTTCATGTTTGATGATGATCAGCAAACACCCAATACGCAACTCACCGTCTTTGAATTTCCAAACGCCCGGGGTGGGGGCGACGCGAAAAAGCTCCTGCAATTTGAGGTTCGCCATTGGCTTTCAAATTCCGAAGGAATAAGCGGGGAAAACCCGAATGACAACACGTATATGGTGAGTTCGGCTAATGAGGTAGGCAACTTGTTTTTTGGATCGAAAGGCTACCTGACTAAAAACCTCAATCAATGGCAAGCATTTATGGGCGATGAGAAGGAGCCAGGGGAAAATGGAAAAGGTTTCGGTAACCACTATGCGAATTTTATCGATGCAATCCGGTACAACGACCAGAAATTGGCAAAAGGAGACATCAGGGAAGGATTCTATTCCTGTGCGCTCATCCATCTTGGCAATATTGCGTATCGCGTGGGGCGAACACTGGATTTCGATCCGGTAGCCATGAAATTCATCAACGATCCGGAAGCCGACGCGCTGCTAACCCGCGAATACCGGTCACCTTTTATCGTTCCGGAGGTGGTGTGAAAACAATATCGGTGCCTATAGCTCCGATTTGCGTTCCTTCTAGGGACCGCAATTCCGGTCTATCGTTGTCGCTATCTAGCCAAATCATTTATTGGAATTTTTCACCCCTTGCCAGCATTTCGATGATTTCTTTCATGCGCTTTTCCCTCGTCTCTTGTTTTTTTGCCGTCTGGAGGCGAAACCCGATGGAGAAAAGATTGGTCTTATTGAGGCCCCTAAAAAACGCTTCCGCTTTTTTGTTTTTGCTAAGTTCTTTCAGGAAATCTTCCGGTATAACCATTTTGCTCGGGGAATCGTATGCGTTTTCCCAACGACCGTCCGCTTTTGCCTCTTCGATGGCTTTTAACCCCGAAGGCCGCATTCTCCTTGCATTGATCAATCTCTCGACATGCCCGATATTTACTTTGGACCAAATACTTTTTGCTCTCCGTGGGGTAAATCTTTGCAGCCAGGCCTGTTCGTCATATGCCTTCCTCTGACCATCAATCCAACCGTAGCAAAGCGCTACATCAAGTGCTTCCGCATAGCTGATGGTTTTTTTCCCGGAATCCTTCTTGAATATTTTAAGCCAAAGCCCGTTTGGGTCATGGTGATGTTTTGCCAGCCATGTTTCAAATGCGTCGGCTGTTTGAAATTCCACAATCGGAATAATATTTGATTCAGTCATATCATGGTGCTTTCCGCGCTGTATGCTCACAGCGTATTCCCAAATATACACAATAATCCTATACGGAGGACCTTACCTTTCCGGGCCAGACCGGGTCTCAAGCGAGGGCGTAAAGCATCCAATGGCTGATGGCTAAGGCCAGGGATATCGGGGGTGGCCACCCCGCCGGGTCGGAACAGCTTCCGGCCGTTCCCATCGGTTGGGACGGCGGCATCCCAGGCCCACCGCCCTCCAAACAACCAGTAGATATGGACAGCCGCCAACAGGACCAATACCATCTCGGTTTCATTTTCTGCTTTTTTCTGAGCAAGCTCACGAAAGCCCGAAAACGAAAAACCCCCTCGTTTTAAACGAGAGGGCTTTATTTTGGGTGGTGGGGTGAGGGATTCGAACCCCTTGTTCGTTTATTGATGCTTTTTGAACATGACTAGAATTTTTTGTCAAAATAGTTTTTTGCTGTATCGGATGCAAACCCCGGGGGGTGTTATTGTCGCTTAATTCCCCTATCAGAGCTGAGTAACTCAAAGTATCCTAAGTCAACGCTTTACAAGTTTTACCAAATCACATTAACCGGATATTCGGTGAAGTATTGATCTTTTGAGATGACTTGCAATCTATTGGTAATAGCTTGGGCGATGATTAGACGGTCAAATGGATCTTTGTGAAAAAAAGAGAGTGCTGTAACCTGTAAAACGTCTTCAAACCCAATAGGCAAAAGCTGAAAGCCGTTTTTCGTGATTTCATCAGCAATCTTGGAAAATGGTTGTTTGATGTCTAATTTGCCCAGGCTGATTTTTACAGCAATTTCCCATAGACTGGCTATACTGACGTAATTTGAGTCTGGATGCTTTTCAATGGCTTCCAGTCCCTTCGAGGATAACGCTTCGTCTCCATTGATGAACCAGATAAATGCATGGGTATCCAATAAATTACCTGCCATTACATGTAATCTTTGAAATCTTCCAGCGGCTCATCAAAATCATTGTGCATCACAAACAAGCCCTTAGCGCTGCCAAATTTGGGAACAGGTTTATCGACCTTCTTCTTTCCTTTCTTAGCCTTTTGTTCAAGGAACTCAATAAAATCTGCTACCTCGGCCTTCATGGTATCAGGCAAATGGTTCAATTTTTTATATAATAACAAGCTATCCATCGTATAATGATTGTGCTATGAATACAAATATAAGCTTTTTTAGCTTGCTGAAAAAGAATCTATTAAGCATAACTACTGATCGTCTCACGAAAGACACAAACGTATAATTTTTTCTGAACGTGTTTGTGTTCATCGGCCATCAAGAGCTTTCTTGACTGTGCGTCATGAAAGTTTTATTACCTTGTTCCCGCAAAAAAGGCTTCAACCCAAATAAAGCCATTCGCTTTGCTCATTTCTTTTTTCATCTAATTATTTTTCTTTATCGGCTGATGAGAGCTCGATGTAAATAATGATTGCCCTGTGGGTCAATATTATTTACATCTCGGTTTCATTTTCTGCTTTTCTCTGAGCAAGCTCACGAAAGCCCGAAAACGAAAAACCCCCTCGTTTTAAACGAGAGGGCTTTCTTTGGGCTGGCGGGGTGTCAGGGACTCCAATCGAACCCCTTGTTCAATTATTGATGCTTTTTGAAGGGCAAAAAACCACAATTGCCATCAACGATATAACAACGAAAGGAAAGAAATAGGGAAAAAACATGCCAGAATTTCAACCAGATTATGCCTCTTTTTCAACTTTGGTAAGTTGAGGAAAGTCAAACACTCATCGAGGATTGTGAAGTTATTTTAAATGTCAAAGTCTTCTTTGCACAATCAAGAAAACAACTATTTCATCGCTCAATTTGCAGCGTATAATGCCCTAAACATGCGTTTTTAATGCCGTTTTGATTTTCGAGGCGCGAGTGGTCACCTTCTTTTTCAGTTTCTGTTGCTTAATATATTCACTAATTTCTTTTCTTTCCGTATCCGAAAGCGGCTTACTTTCGATAACGAAATCGATACCTTTGGGTTCCTTAATTAAACTCATCACGCTACGTTTTAAAATATTTGTCCACTAAAAATTTTGCCGGCTCACTATTTATAATCATCCGCTGATTTTTAAAATGGTATGCCCTAAGTGTTTCTTCGTAATGCTTTATCAGTTGCGTCTTTGCCGTAAATGCCACAAAACCTTCATATCCTTTCTGGAAAGACACTTTACACGCATAGGCCACCAAGTTCCCAGCCACACCCTCGTAGAGCTTATTCTTGCCGATGTTAAACGGAGCACTTTCCAACAAATTCATAAAGACATGGTCTTGCTCTATCGTTAGACTTAACATCCCCTGGATAATTGAAGGATTATTGACAATTGTCAATTTATACACTTCTTTCTTCATATCCCTGAATTCCGCCTTCCAGTCAAAATTCCATCCATTCTTTTTGGTCAAGATTTTCAAGTCAACCAAACTCAATTGTGCTACTTCCGTTTGGAAACTATCACCTGAAATCGTATTCAGTATCGAGTTCGTAAGCCTATCAATGATAAAACTTTGTTCAATATACTCCTTGTCGGCCATATACAAATTTACTTAAAATTGCTGTTATACACAAGATTCGCAGAATCCCATAAACGTATAATTTATTACCTTGTTCCCGCAAAAAAAAAGTAACATGAACTTCATACCCGAGGATATAGATGTTTTTCGTGCACTTTTTAAGGGGCGGGAAGATGTGTTTGCGGTGCGTTGGGAAAAGGGCAATAAAAGCGGTTACATGCGGGCCTATAGTTATGATCCCTACCATTATCGCCTGCATAAGACAAATGGTGGTTCGTTCCAAAGCTATCAACACAAGACCCATCGTCTGTTGTCCGATTCAGAAATAGCCAGGCATTTGGAAGGCGAACAGCAGATCGGGATTTATCCATTACTTAAGGATAATACTTCTTGGTTTTTGGTGGCTGATTTTGATAAAGCGGATTGGCAACGGGAGGCCTTGAGATTTCTTGAAGCCTGTACGACGAGAGCCATACCGGCATACCTGGAGCGTTCACGTTCCGGAAACGGTGGCCACGTCTGGATTTTTTTCGACAAACTCTACCCGGCGGTAAGAAGCCGGAAGCTGTTTATTACTGTTCTAGAAGAATCAGGGGCCTTTTCCAAATTTGACAAAGGGTCAAGTTTCGACCGGTTGTTCCCTAACCAGGATTTCCTGTCGGCCAAGGTTTCGGAAATTTAATTGCGTTGCCGTTGTTCAAACCGGCTTTCGAAAAGGGCAACAGTTGCTTCCTGGATCCAGCAACGCTAGCGCCGGTTGCAAATCAGTTTGGTTTTCTGAAAACTGTAAAGCGAATAGCCACCAGCCAGTTAGATGATTTGCTGGCGCTTTTGAAAACGGAAAATGCCAGCGATACAATTATTCCGATGCATTCCGGGAAACTGACCATTACGCTGCAGAATACCGTTCGATTGAACCGCCCAGCGATTCCCCAGCCGTTGGTCAGCTTTTTGAAAGATGAACTTAACTTCGCGAATTCCGCATTCATCGTCAAAAAGAAAAGTGGTAAAAGTACATTTGAAACACCACGTTTCTTTAAGTTGGTCAACGAAACGGAGCATGAAATCATCGTGCCGAGAGGTTTCATCGGAAAGCTGATCCGGTTTTGCAGGGAGATGCAGATAACACATGATTTTATCGATAACCGGGTGGAGCTGGCTCAGGTAGAATTCGTGTTCCAAGCGAGTTTGCGAAAGCACCAGCGGTATGTTGTCGAATCGGTGAGTAAGAAAGACATCGGTGTCATCGTCGCGCCGCCCGGAGCCGGTAAGACCGTCATGGGGCTTAAGATTGTCGCGGACAAAAAACAGCCTGCGCTGATCATTGTCCATCGTAAACAGTTGTTGGATCAATGGGTTGACCGTATCGAAGCTTTTTTGGGAATCCCGAAGAAGGAAGTCGGCATTATTGGACAAGGAAAGATGAGGCTTGGCGCAAAGGTGACCGTGGCCACTATACAAAGTTTGCCCAAGTATCTGGAAAATATCTGGGAAAAATTCGGAACCATTATCGTGGACGAGTGCCATCGTATTCCCGCGGAATCCTATCGGAATACGGTTGAATCCCTGAATTGCAGGTATTGTTATGGGCTGACAGCTACACCATTCCGAAAGTATAATGACGATGAATTCATCTTTGCCCATCTGGGAGAAATCATCGCGGAAATCAGACCGGAAGAGATTGAAGAATACAAACGGGCGTACGTCGTTATCCGGAACACGGACTTAGACGTACCTTACAATTCCAAGACCGATAGCTTTGAAACGCTTTCCCAAATTCTGATCCACGATACGTCAAGGAATACCCTTATAGTCAGTGACGTGGCCGCGGAGCTGAACCGGGGTAAGAAAGCAGTAATCATTACGGAGCGGAAGGAACACATCGATAGTCTCCATTTACTGTTGAAGCAATATTATGAGACGATTACATTAAGCGGCGACGATTCGGACAGCGGCAAAAAGTCGAAATGGAAGACATTAACTGCCGGTGATTTCCAGGTACTCATTACCACGGGTCAATATTTTGGAGAAGGATCGGATATCCAACATATCAGCACGTTGTTCCTGGCTTATCCATTTTCATTCCATGGGAAATTGATCCAGTATATTGGCCGTGTGCAGCGGTCGGAAATCAACCCGACGATCTATGACTACCGGGATCATCGGATTGATTACCTGGATAAGCTCTTTTTGAAGCGGAACACATACTATCGGAAAATCGATAAACAGGCTACGCTTTTCAGTGAGCCGCAATCCGATTACCAGCCGCAAACCAATAGGGTGTTTACATTGGAGAAAACCATCAGGGTAGCGATCGCCGATTTAACTTTCCATTATGGCCATGCAGCTTTTAGCTATGAAGTTGCCGATATGCATATTATATTGGAATTTCAAGTCGAAAACATGGAAATGCGACCTGAATTTGATGTGCTGAAACCTTATTTCGTCAAAGCGCTGAAATCGAAACATATCGTGGTGCATCTGTTTGCCGAATTTGAATACGGTAAACTGGTTGCTCAATCGGCGGCTTCTGACGAAGTTGAACGGATCAACAAGGAAATCGTAGAAGGGGTAAAATTTCAATTCCTAAACAAAGGATTGCTGGGTAAACCTCCGTTTCAGAAGCAAAACATACTGACTTCCGACCAACTTCAGGACGGTCAAAATATTTATTCCAATGCGCAGGATTTGCTGAACGACATCCTGAAGCAGCGGACATATAAACATTCCCGGCAGGTACAGTTTTTGGCGGACCTTCACGAAAGCCAATTGATGAAGATACGTTTTGTACTCAGTCCGTTTTCCTTCGTATTTCTTCTTTCCGGCGATAAGCAATACCATATTGTGCTTGAGACGTTGGATACAGAAGAGGCAAGCTACGTTTGGCATACGGATAAAAACAGAAACTCGCTTATTGAAACCGTTGGCAAGATTGATAAAGATCTGCAAATCATTCGGGAAAAAGGGAGACAGTCCTTTATTGAAAACGCACCGCAAAATTTCAGTCGCATCCTGCATGATTATGCTGACCCTGACAAAGGGTTTGTAGGTTGGAAATCATTGTTGGAAGAACGGCTTGTTTAGCAGGGAATCTGTTTGGCCCCTCCCTCCAGTCGGTTCATTCGACCGCTGCGACACTCGCTAATCTCATTCACCCACTTCCGGGAACCCACGGCAAGCGTATTCGCTCAATCAACCGTCCCTCATCCTTCGGGAAGCTGCTTTCGCTCATACACATGCCTTTTTTAACCTAACGTAAACCTATCTTTCGATGAAGGTTTTTCCGCGGACGGGGAGGGATTGGCTGCATCGCTCACACCCGCATCCAAAGGCTGCAGCCATCACTTAAGGGGGGCTTCACCCAAAAATGAAGCCATTCGCTACGCTCATTCCTTTTTCTGTTTAACTGGCTTCGCTCAAGCACGCTTGGCTCGCCTCTTTAAACAGAAAAGCCCGGCAATAGCCGGGCTTCATTTTGGGTGGCGGAAGGTGAGGGATTCGAACCCCCGGACCTTTGACAGTCAACGGTTTTCAAGACCGCCGCATTCGACCACTCTGCCAACCTTCCGGCGCAAAAGTACGAACTCTTGTACATTTTGCAAATTCAATTGTGCTTTTTTCAGCAATAGCTACATTATCAAGGGAATATAAATGATAGGTAATAGCACCGGCCATTGCTTGCCGACGGTTTGCCATACTTATTTGCGATGTCGCCTTGTTTTCCTATTTTCGAACCATCAAAAGTCAACGGGTTTGCGCAGCATCTATATAAAAGAAATCGCTACTTTTTTCAATTCATTGACCGGCTACCTCGCCATCGGGTTGTTCCTGTTAGCTGCCGGTCTACTGTTGTGGGTCTTCCCGGACACCAGCATTTTGGCGCACGGCTATGCTTCGCTCGACGGGTTTTTCCAGTTGACCCCCTACCTTTTCATGTTCTTCATCCCGGCCATTACCATGCGGAGCATCGCGGGCGAAAAAAATGACGGCACCTGGCAATTGCTGCTAACCCGGCCGATACGGTTGTACCACATATTACTGGGTAAATTCCTGGGCGGACTTACCGTCGTGCTATTTGCGCTGATACCCACTGTGCTCTACTATATAACCATCTACCAACTCGCTACGCCCGTGGGAAATGTAGATGCCGGTGCGGTTATCGGGTCGTATATGGGCTTGTTTCTATTGGGTGCCGCTTTTTGTGCAATAGGTGTTTTTGCGTCTTCGCTCAGCCGGAATGTAGTCCTGGCCTTCCTAACCGCCTTTTTCGGTTGTTTTATACTTTTCTACGCGTTCGAATCGGTAAGCGGGCTATCCCTGTTTTCAGCGGTTGCCTACCATATCGCCCTGCTTGGTATCCAGTCTCATTTTGATGCCATCAGTCGGGGTGTGCTGGATAGCCGCGACCTTGTTTATTTCGCAAGTGTGGTATTTGTTTTCCTGGCGGCGGCTTATGTGTGGTTGTTGCGCGACCGGTACGCTGCCAAATGGATGGCCACGCGCATCGGGCTGGTTGCGGCCGTGGCACTCGTTGTTAATCTATTTGCCTCGTGGTTCTTTGGCCGGATCGATTTTACCGCAGACAGGCGGTTTACGCTCTCGCCGCTTGCCATCCAGACTGTAAGGGCGCTTGACGAGCCGCTACACGTTACGGTGCTCTTGGATGGCGATTTACCCGCGGGCTTTGAGCGGCTGAAACGGGCGACTACCGATATGCTACGCGACTTGAGGGGGTATTCCGCCGGGCAGTTGAGCTTTGCGGTGGTCGATCCCCTTGACGGAAACGCACAGCAGCAGCGCGAAAATACGGAGTTACTGGCGCAACATGGTATCATGCCGACGAACTTGAGTGTGCGCACAGAGGCGGGCTTCTCGCAACGGCTGGTTTATCCCGCTGCATTGGTGACGCATGGAGACACCGATATCCCCGTGAACCTATTGCAAAACCGGATGGTACACGCGCACGAAACGGCATTGAACAATTCGATTCAAAATCTCGAGTATGCGTTGGTTTCGGCCATTCGGAAGGCCACCAGCGGTGGAAGACCGCTCATTGGTTTTACCGAAGGGCACGGCGAGCCGGACAATGTGGTGCTTTATGATGCCATACAAAGTCTGATGAGCAGTTATGAGGTGGGGTTTGTGAATTTAGACAGCATCTCCATAGACGGGCTCGACAAATTGAAGGCGCTAATCATTGCCAAACCTATTGAGCCGTTTTCGGAAGCGGAAAAGTACAAGATAGACCGTTACGTGATGGGAGGCGGCAGTGTGCTGTGGGCCATCGACCAGTTGGACGCCAGCTTAGATAGTTTGCGGACCAGCGGGCAGCAAACAGCGGTAGCCCGGCACCTCCGTCTCGATGACCTGCTTTTTACCTATGGTATGCGGTTTAACTACGACCTGGTTGCCGATCTGAGCAGTGCGAAGATACCCCTCACCGTGGGAGGAACGGCGAGTCAGGCAGCCATTGAATTGGCTCCATGGCCGTTCTATCCTGTTTTTATACCCAATGACAACCAGCCGATTGTGAGGAAGCTGGATGGCATACGCAGTGAATTTGCCGGTACCCTGGATACCATTGCCGTGCCGGGCATAAAGAAAACGGTATTGCTCACATCCTCACCTTTTTCGCGCATACTGCCCGTGCCGGCTACCATATCCTTGCAGATGGCGGCCGAGCAGCCCGATCCCGAATCGTTCAGAAACCAGCCGCGGGTGGTGGCGGCCTTGTTGGAGGGCGAGTTTCCATCGGTTTTCGCCGATCGCCCGGTTCCCGCGGGGATCCCGGAGGGAGGCACCGCACCCCGGATCGGAAAACATGCCAAGATGATCGCCATCGCTGATGGCGATGTGCTCAGTGGCCAGGTGAACCCCACCGACGGATCGCCCTATCCCCTGGGGTGGGACCGGTATACCGAGCAGCAGTATGGCAACAAGGTATTCCTGTTGAACGCCGTCGACTACCTTACCGATGACGGCGCGATTATCGACCTACGGGCAAAGGAATTGAAACTACGGCTATTGAACGGGGTGCAGGTGCGGGAGAACCGTGTTTTCTGGCAGGCTGCCAATGTGCTGGCACCCTGCCTGCTGTTGCTGCTGGTGGCGATAGGCCAACACCGGGTACGGAAACGGAAGTATTTATAGTTTATATATTCTAACAATTTTGACTAAATTTGCACCGGAAATTGGATGCGCCAATAGCTCAGCTGGATAGAGCAACGGTTTTCTAAACCGTCGGTCTCAGGTTCGAATCCTGATTGGCGTACCATCGAGCCTCTTGATGTTGAATTGAGGGGCTTTTTTGTTAACGGCCGGCAACTGTAGCATTTGCCGAAACCGGATGATAATCGCTTATGGAATCTAAAAAACGAGTGGTTGGCGTAATAGGGAGTGGGAGCTGGGCAACGGCCATGGTGAAGATGCTGGGTGATAACGAGGCGGATAAGACCGTGCACTGGTGGGTGCGCAACCGGCAAACGGCCGAATACATCCGTACCTACCGCCATAACCCCAACTACCTGAGCGCTGTTACCGTGAAAATACCCAAACGTCATATCCATGTAGATGTGCGTACCGTCGTGGAACACGCCGATATCTTAATATTGAATACACCGGCCGCTTTTTTGAAAGATGCGTTACACGGCATTACGCCGGAAATGCTGCGGGGTAAGGTTGTCGTATCGGCTATCAAGGGAATCGTGCCCGACGAGAATCAGATTGTCGGCGACTATCTCCAGGAGCATTTCCACGTACCCATTGGCAATATTGCCGTGATTGGCGGTCCGTGCCATGCCGAGGAGGTGTCGCTCGAAAAACTTTCGTACCTCACGGTGGCATCGCAAAACGTGGATGTTGCAGCCGAGGTAGCCTCATTGATCGGTACGCGTTATATCAAAACCAATGTATCTGACGACATCTACGGCACGGAGTATGCCGCGGTGCTGAAAAATATCTATGCAGTGGCGGGGGGGATATGCCGTGGTGTTGGTTTTGGGGATAATTTCCAAGCAGTACTGGTATCGAATGCCTTACGGGAGATGGCGCAGTTCGTCAATGTGGTTCATCCGATTGCACGTGACATCAAGGAATCCGTTTACCTGGGTGATCTACTGGTAACGGCTTATTCGCAATTCAGCCGGAATCGTACCTTTGGAAACATGGTTGGCCAGGGTTATTCCGTCAAATCTGCCCAATTGGAAATGAATATGGTGGCCGAGGGTTACTACGCCTCCAACTGCATCCAGCAGATATGCCGTAAGCATGTGATTGAACTGCCCATCTGTAACGCGGTATACCGGGTGCTGTATGAGCAACAACAACCAGCTGCTGAAATGAAACGATTAGCCGACAAATTAACGTGATTGAACCATGAGGTATACCCTAATCCCGAATAGCCCACAGGCCTGCACCCTAATTGCGGCATTCGTTTGTTCGCTCGCCATATCATGCGACAAACCGAGCGATAAAACGGCACCGGCATCGTACGAGCATGCTGCCGTGGTAACCGCACACCCCGAGGCGTCCGCCGTGGGCTTGCAGATCCTTAAAGACGGTGGCAATGCGGTAGATGCGGCGGTGGCTGTGCAGTTCGCATTGGCAGTGGTATATCCCAACGCGGGAAACATCGGAGGCGGTGGCTTTATGGTATACCGTAGCGCCAAGGGCGAGTTTGCTTCGCTGGACTTCCGCGAGGCGGCACCGGGGGCAGCGACAACCGATATGTACCTCGATGAAGCAGGCAACCCGATCGTGGACCTGAGTTTGCGTGGTCAGTTGGCTTCGGGCGTGCCGGGATCTGTTGACGGGATGGTAAAAGCCCATGATCGGTACGGACTACTGGATTGGGTCACTTTGCTGCGGCCGGCCATCCGCTTGGCACAGGAAGGATTTGCCCTAACGGAAATGCAAGCGGGTGAGCTTAACCGCAGGAAGGAGAACTTCGAAAAATACAACCCCGAAGGGACTGCTTTCGTAAAAGCAACGGCCTGGCAAGCGGGCGATACATTGGTGCAACCGGAGCTGGCGCATACGCTGGCGTTGATCAGCCAGCACGGCAGGGCAGGTTTCTATGAGGGCGAGACGGCAGATCGCATCGTTGAGGAAATGGACAATGGCAATGGCATCATCAGCTATGAAGACCTGAAAAACTACGAGGCCAAGTGGCGGGAGCCGGTCGTATCGACCTACCGGGGATACCGGGTGGCATCCATGCCCCCTCCATCCAGCGGCGGCATCGCACTCATATCCATGCTCAAATCGGTCGAAGACTATCCACTTTCGCAGTGGGGATTCCAACGCGACTCGACCATGAGGGTGATGATCGAGGCCGAGCGCCGGGTATATGCCGATCGGGCCACACATTTGGGCGACCCGGATTACTATGACGTGCCACGGGAGATGCTTATCGACTCGGCTTATAATGCAGAGCGGATGCGTAATATGAATTTCCGCCATGCATCGTTCAGCAGTGATATCTATGCGGGCGAGCTGCCTAAAATGGAACGTGAAGAAACGACCCATTTTTCCATTGTGGATGAAAACGGAAATGCGGTAGCCATTACAACGACCATCAACGGCTCATACGGCTCGCAGGTAGTGGTGGCAGGCGCGGGTTTTTTGTTGAACAATGAAATGGATGATTTTTCGGTAAAACCGGGCGCACCGAATATGTTTGGACTTACCGGCGGTGAAGCCAATGCGATCGTACCGGGCAAACGGATGTTGAGTTCCATGACGCCTACCATCCTTGAGAAGAACGGGCAGCTGTTTATGGTGGTGGGTACGCCCGGCGGGTCTACCATCATGACCTCGGTGTTCCAGACCATCCTCAATGTGGTGGATTTTGGGATGGATATGCAGGAGGCGGTATCGGCGCCAAGATTCCATCACCAATGGTTGCCTGATGAGGTGGCAGTAGAAAAAGAGGCCGTGAGCAAGCCGGTACGCCATGCCCTCACAACCACGGGCTACCAATTGGTCCATAGACAAGCCATCGGCCGGGTGGATGCGATCTTGGTGTTGCCGGATGGTACCCTGCAAGGTGGGGCAGACCCCCGTGGAGATGACGTGGCAGTAGGTTATTGATACAGTACAGGGATTATGGATAAACAGCAGATAGCCGAGCGGTACAGAGCGATACAGGATGTGATTTGCAGCGGATTGGAGGCGTTGGATGGCGGTGCTACCTTCGCAGAAGAATTGTGGCAGCGCGACGGTGGGGGTGGTGGCCGTACCCGGATTATCCAACAGGGGAATGTGATTGAGCGGGGAGGGGTGAACTTTTCGGCCGTGCATGGTGTATTGCCAGCAGCGGTGAAGCAAGCCTTTAAGGTGGATGATGAACAATTCTTCGCAACGGGGGTTTCCATTGTGATCCACCCCTACAATCCCTTCGTGCCGATTATCCACATGAACATCCGCTACTTCGAACTGAATGACAACGTCCGCTGGTTTGGCGGTGGCATCGACCTGACTCCGCATTATATACAGCCGGAAGATGCTTCGTATTTCCATCGATCGCTGAAAAGTGTCTGCGATGCCTACAGCCCAGCATTCTACCCTGCGTTCAAGGCGCATGCCGATCGATATTTCTACATCAAGCACCGGCAGGAAACGCGCGGTATAGGAGGGGTTTTCTACGATCGGCTTACGCCTGAGAAGGCAGCGGTGCCCTGGTCGGATATTTTTGAATTTTCGTGCGGTTTGGGCAATGCTTTCGTGCCCATCTATTCGGAATTGGTGGGCAGGAACCGCCATAAGACATTTACGGAGCAACAGAAACAGTGGCAATACCTGAGACGGGGCCGGTACGTGGAGTTTAACCTGGTTTATGACGCGGGGACGAAGTTCGGACTGGAAACAAACGGTCGCATCGAATCCATTTTGATGAGCCTGCCCCCACAAGCCCAATGGGTGTATGATTTCAAGGCAGCTCCGGGAAGTGCGGAGGCGTTTACCCTTTCCATGCTGAGGCAGGGTGTGGATTGGTTGGAACAATAACAATGTATTATATAAGATAACGGATGGTTTCTTTCGACCGATTTACACTGGCCAATGGCCTGCGCGTATTGGTGCATCAGGATAATGCTACGCCCATGGCAGTGGTTAACATACTATACGACGTGGGTGCGCGGGATGAGAACCCCGACCGGACCGGCTTCGCGCACCTGTTTGAGCACCTGATGTTTGGCGGCTCCATCAATATACCCAACTTCGACGGCCCATCGCAAGCTGCTGGGGCACAGAACAACGCGTTCACCACCAACGACATCACCAACTATTACATCACGTTGCCGGCGGCTAATCTCGAGACCGCATTTTGGCTGGAAAGTGACCGGATGTTGGGCTTAGCTTTCAGTGAGAAGAGCCTCGACGTACAGCGTAATGTGGTGTGCGAGGAGTTCAAGCAACGTTACCTCAACCAACCCTATGGCGATGTGTGGCTACGGCTACGGCCCATGGCCTACCAGGTACACCCATACCGCTGGGCTACCATCGGTAAAGAACTCGCCCATATCGAGCATGCGGAAATGGACGATGTAAAAAACTTCTTTGCTACCTACTACACGCCGTCAAATGCTTGTTTGGTGGTGGCGGGAAATGTTGAAACAGCTGAGGTAAAAGAGCTTGCCGAAAAATGGTTCGGCCCGATCCCTTCTGCGAAGAAGCACCGCCGCTGCCTGCCGCAGGAGCCTGAACAGCAAGCGGCCCGCCGCGAAACCGTACGCGCTGACGTGCCGCAGCATGCTATTTACATCGCTTTCCACGGCTCGGCGCGGCACGATGACGGGTATTATGTGGTCGATCTGATCACCGACCTTCTTTCGCAGGGACCATCATCCAGGCTGTACCGCCGCTTGGTAAAAGAAAAGGAACTGTTCAGCGAGATCAACGCTTACCAAACAGGAAGTATAGATCGCGGTCTATTGGTGGTAGAAGGGAAGCCATTGCCGAATGTATCCATGGAAGTGGCCGAGGAGGCTATCTGGCAGGAGCTGGCATTGCTTTGCACCGACCCGATAGCGCCTTATGAACTGGAAACGGTGAAAAATAAGATGGAGTCGACCATGGTCTTTGCAGAAATGGCCATCTTGGAAAAAGCCATGAACCTGGCTTATTTTGAACTGCTGGGCGATGCCAACTGGTTTAATGACGAAACGGCGCGCTACCTGGCGGTAACGGAAACAGACATCCAGCGGCAAGCCCAGCAACTGTTTAGGAAGGAAAATTCATCTACCTTGATTTATTTAGCCGATAACCATGCTCAATAGAACGAACGCGCCCGCGCATTTTGCCACCACCGGGTTTGATTTGATCAGGCCCCAACAGCTCACGTTTCCGAATGGACTGAAGGTTTTTATTTTCGATTCCGGCGAACAGGAGCTGGTACGGGTTGAGTGGATTTTTGATAACATTTTTACGGGCGAAAACCAAACGTTGTTGAACAACTGTGTCTGCGATATGTTGTTGGAAGGTACTTCTACCCACAGCAGTGCCCAACTTGCTGAGCAAGTGGATTTCCATGGTGCGTTCCTGATGCCTTCGTTTGGTTTCGATCAGTCTGCATTGACGCTATTTTCACTCAATAGGCACCTTCCTAAACTACTGCCCCTGGTGAAGGAAGTCCTCACGGATTCGATCTTCCCTGAAAAGGAATTGGCTACCTTTATACGTAACGCCGTACAGAAGCTACAGGTATCCCTGAAGAAGAACAGTTTCGTGGCGCGCAGGGAGTTTCACCGTGCGGTATTCGGTGCCACCCGGTATGGGTATGCGCCGAGCGCCAAGGATTACGAGGGCATTGACCGCAGCAGGCTGCTGGATGTGTTTGGCCGGCAGTACCGGCCGGAGAACGGCACATTGGTGGTGGCCGGGAAAGTAACGGACGAGGTGGTGCGCATGCTGGAACAGTTGTTTGGCGGGCAGTGGCAGCAAACGGGCGAAAGCCCCATGGCTGTGGATGTGATACCCACGATGCCGCCCGTTTCGGCAACGGAACCTATTTTCGTAGAGTGGGCGGATGCGCTCCAATCTGCGATCCGGCTTGGCGGTCCGGGTATTAGACGATCCCACCGAGACTACCCCGGCTTGCACGTGGTCAATACGTTGCTAGGTGGTTATTTCGGCTCCCGGCTGATGGCCAATATCCGTGAAGATAAGGGATATACCTACAATATAGGCTCAGGTTTGGCGTCGCTCAGGTACGGAGCCTTTTTTACCATCGCTTCGGAGGTAGGCGTGGAGGCGACGGAAGCGACGCTGGTGGAGATTCAAAAGGAAATACAACGATTGCGTGATGAGCCGGTGCCGGAAGCCGAATTGACGCTGGTGCGCAATTATCTGATGGGCTCCATGCTCGGCAGCCTGGAAAATGTGTTTTCACACGCAGACAAATTCAAAAACGCTCTTTTTTCGGGACTGGATCTGGATTATTACGATTATTATACGGATGTGGTCAATGCCATTACGCCAGCGGAAGTACAGCGACTGGCGAATGCCTACTTGGATTATAACGGGATGGTGAAGGTGATTGTTGGGAAAATGGCTGACAGAATTAACCATTAAGAATTGCTCTTAAGCACCTCAAACAACGCTTTCCCTTTCAATAAGCACTCGTTGTACTCCTTCTCGGGGTCTGCATTGTCGGTGATGGCTCCACCTGTATGGAACGATAGATAACCGTTTTCGGCGTTGTATAACAAGGTACGGATAACCACACTGAAATCGTAGTTGCCCTGCGGGCTGAAGTAGCCCAATGCGCCCGAATATACGCCCCGGCGGCTGTTTTCATACCGATCGATCAGTTTCATCGCGCTGATTTTGGGAGCGCCGGTCATCGATCCCGGCGGGAACGTATGCTGAAGTGTTTCCAAGATACCCACGCCGTCGCGTATCTGGCAGGTGACGGTGGAAATCAACTGGTGGACTTGCTTGAAGCTATGGACTTGCAGTAAGTGGGAGGCCTTTACCGTGCCGGGCGTAGCGCTCCGCGTCAGGTCGTTGCGTACCAAATCGACGATCATTATATTTTCGCTGATTTCTTTGGGGTTGGCAGCTAGCATGGCTTTTATCCGCTCATCCTCGGTGGCGTCCTTTCCCCGTGGCGCCGTTCCCTTTATCGGTTGGGAGAGCAAGGTGTTGCCGTTCTTTGACAAAAAGCGCTCTGGTGAAGCGGATAGGATATAGTGGTGCCCGAATTTGAAAAAGCACGAAAAGGGGGTGGGCGAAACCTCATTGAGCCGGCGGTACGTAGCGAGCGGGTTGAGTTTCGCTTTTTCTGCATAAAACTCTTGGCAGAGGTTTACCTCGTACGCGTCGCCCTGGCGGATGTGGCGCTGTAAGTCGGCAAACGCAGCAAAATACGCCGTTTTGTTCATCCGGTATTTCAACCGCCCCTCAAACCCGGGTGGTTCTTCTACCAGTTGGGTTTGATGGATTTGTTTGACAATACGTTGGGGGTCGTTCCCCTTGATCTCTGCATTGAACTGACCGATAAGCAGCGTGTACTCAGGTACAAAGAAACAGGCATCCGGAAAGCCTGTACGGTTAGGGTGCTGGGAGTGGAGGTCTTCTAATTCATTCTTTAAGTCGTATCCTAAGTAGCCGGGTACCCATGTATTTGGGTAGCCATCGAGGAATTGCTGCAATGAACGGAACGTTTCTTTGCCGCCATCTGATACAAAAGATGCGACGGCACCCACGGCGATAAACACATTGATGTTACCATAGTTATCGCGGTAGCCGTTGGAATCGAGGTAGCAAACGTGGTCAAACCGCGCCGCCCATTGCAGCGCTTTTTGTATGAAAACCTCACTATCGTCCAGGTGGCACGCTAACGATACCATGGTGCTGCTAACTCAACACCAGTGTCTGCATACGATCGGGGCCTACCGAGAGGTACCGGATCGGTATACCGAGGTGACGCTCCAAATAGGCGATGTAATCTTGGAGCGTTTGCGGAATTTGGCCGGGCTCGGTAATATGGCATAGATTTTCATGCCAGCCGGGCAGCGTTTCATATACCGGTTCGGGTGGAACGCTGATGATATCGTAGGGCATGTAATCTATTTTTTCGCCATTTTGGAGGTAATGGGTGCACACTTGGATGGTGTCGAATCCGCTCAACACATCGGCTTTGGTCATCACCAACTCGGTGACACCATTGAGCATTACCGCATATTTGAGCGCGGGTAGGTCAATCCACCCGGTGCGTCGCGCGCGTCCGGTGGTGGCTCCAAACTCATGGCCTAATTGTCGTAGTTTTTCACCGGTTTCATTCGCTAGTTCCGTTGGGAAGGGGCCGCCGCCCACGCGGGTACAGTATGCTTTGAAGATACCGATGACCCGCCCGATTTTGGCTGGTGAAACGCCAAGCCCGGTGCAAGCACCGGCCGTGGTTGTATTGGACGAGGTGACAAAGGGGTAGGAACCGAAATCGATATCCAGTAAGGTGCCTTGTGCACCTTCTGCAAGGATGCTTTTTCCATCGCGCAGGTACTGATTCACTAAGTGTTCGCTATCAACATGCGGAATGGTCTTGAGGAACTCAATGGCTGCGAGAAAAGCCTGTTCACGTTCACTGAAATCAGGGATTTCTCCGTAATGGGATAGAATGGATTTGTGCTTCTCGACCAACCGTTGATAGCGCTCCATGAAGTCGGGTAGGGTGGTGTCGCCAACGCGTAAGCCGTTCCGTCCGGTTTTATCCATGTAAGTCGGGCCGATCCCTTTCAGCGTGGAACCGATTTTACCGGCGCCCATTTTGCTTTCCGAAGCTGCATCTAGCAATTGGTGGGTGGGCAGGATAAGGTGGGCTTTGCGGGCGATGACCAGTTTACCATCCGCTACCGGATCGAAGCCATTTTTCTTAAGGGTATCCAGTTCCCTCTTCAGCGTTATCGGATCGATAACCACACCGTTGCCGATGAGGTTGAGGGTGCCTTTGTTAAAAATGCCCGAGGGGATCGTGTTCAATACATACTTTTGGCCATCGAACTCCAGCGTATGCCCGGCATTGGGCCCCCCTTGGAAGCGGGCGATCATCTCGTAGTTCGGACACAGTACATCCACAATCTTGCCTTTCCCCTCGTCGCCCCATTGCAGGCCCAGAAGCACATCAACTTGCATAGTTTATCAGCGTTGAAAAATTAAAAACATTATCGAATGAATCGGCAGGCACTCCATACGCTGCGATGCGGTTGGAAAGCATACCAAATTTGAGGCAAATCTAACATTATTTTGAAATTCTAGCCCCCTAAAATCGAAAAGGTAAGCACCGTGCGTCAATTCGCCTGGTTAGGGGGTGTGATAGCACCACACCCAGCAGTTAATGGATGGCTACCAATTCGTTTTTGGCTGCGGAGGATGCTGATGGTTCGGTTCCCTTCTTTTCCGAGCAATCGCTGCAGACCCCATATAAATTCAGCGAATGGTGCTTGATTTCGAACTTCAGGAGTCCGCCCACCATACTTTGTATCTGGTGGATGCGCGGATCGCAGAACTCCACAACCTTACCGCACTCGATACAGATAATATGGTCGTGTTGTTTGTAACCATATGATTTCTCAAACTGGGCCATGTTTTTGCCGAATTGGTGTTTGGTCACCAGATCGCAGGAAACCAGCAGCTCGAGCGTATTGTATACGGTAGCCCGGCTTACGCGGTATTTTTTGTTTTTCATGTGGATATAAAGCGATTCCACATCAAAATGGTCATTCCTGGAGTAAATCTCCTCCAGAATGGCGTAGCGCTCGGGGGTCTTGCGTAGACTCTTGTTTTCCAGGTACGCTTCGAAAATTTTTTTTACCGTTTGGTAGTTTTCCGTTTGAGTCATCATCCGAAAGTTAATTCTACAAATTTAGCTAAAGTTGCCTTCATATGCAAGTTTACATCCACGGCATATAAAGCAAGTTTATTCGCAGCAATCTGCTTTCATCGGTGCTCATGATTGCTTTGCAGTTAGCGACCTCTCATCTGCCGCTGGCGAAAAAGTTATTACAGATGAAATTTACGCAATATCGCCTTGATATACAAACATCCTGCTCAGCATCAATTGTTGGAGTCGAAGCGGGTAATGCCGGTGATTCCTTTGATTTGTTTGAGGTGTTTGATGAGGTTTTCGAGGTGGGCGGTGTCATTGACGAATATCATAATAGACCCTTCGAAAATACCATCGTTGCTCGAAATGGTGATGGAGCGGATATTCACCTTAAAATCGTCCGAAATCACTTTCGTGATTTTATTGACGAGACCCACATCATCTATACCGACAATACGCAGGCCGGTAAGGAAGGCAAGTTCTTTTTGCGACGTCCACTTGGCCTTGACGATGCGATACCCGTAATTGGCCATCAGTTTGGCTGCGTTGGGGCAGTTGGTGCGGTGTATTTTGATGCCATCATTGACGGTGATGAAGCCAAATACATCGTCGCCCGGTATCGGGTTGCAACAGGGAGACAAGGTGTAGTCGATTTTCTGCAGGTCGTCTCCGATCAACAGGGTTTCGTAATCTTTTTTGTTGATTTTATCAACCAACCCACTGATGTGCGAACTGAATTGTTGTCCGTTTTGATGCTCGGCCGACTTCTCGTTGAGGGCAAATTCCTTGAGATTTTTGATGTCGATATCGCCTTTTGCGACATTGTAGAACAAATCCTGTGAGGAAGGGAACTTGAAAAATACCGTCAGTTTATTGATGTTTTCCGTATTGTAGGTGATTTTCAATGATTTCAGCTTCCGTTCGAGGATTTCTTTTCCATCTTCGGCTACCCGTCTTTTCTCTTCCTTCAGGGCGGATTTGATTTTAGACTTGGCCTTGGCGGTAACCACGAAGTTGAGCCAGTCTTCTTTGGGCGTCTGTTTGCTTGAGGTGATGATTTCCACTTGGTCTCCATTTTGCAGGTGATGGCTCAGTGGCACCAATTTATGGTTCACTTTGGCGCCGATACAGCTGGCGCCAAGGTCGGAGTGTATTTCAAATGCGAAATCGAGTGCCGTGGCATTGTGTGGAAGTTGGATAAGCGCACCCTTAGGGGTGAAGATGAAAATCTCATCCGAGAAAAGATTCATCTTGAAATCGTCGAGGAAATCCATTGCATTGGGTTCCGGATTGCTAAGGATTTCCCGCACTTTCTGTATCCATTGATCCAGCCCGCTGTCCGAATTGGATTCCTTGTATTTCCAGTGCGCGGCAAATCCTTTTTCGGCGATTTCATTCATCCGGATAGTCCGTATCTGCACTTCTACCCATTGGCCTTTGGGGCCCATCACCGTGGTGTGCAACGACTCGTAGCCATTGGCTTTCGGTGAGGATACCCAATCACGCAGGCGGTCGGGGTTGGGGCGATATAGGTCCGTCACAATGGAATAGGCTTTCCAACAATCCGCTTTCTCGTTTTCCTGCTCGGAATCAATGATGATGCGGATGGCGAACAAATCGTACACCTCTTCGAAGGGGATCGATTTTTTGCGCATTTTATTCCATATCGAATAGATGGATTTCGGCCTGCCGAAGACGGCTGCATTGACGCCCTGTTCTTTGAGTATTTCGTTGATAGGATCTACAAAGTTATGGATAAAGCGTTCGCGCTCGGCCTTTTTTTCGTTTAGCTTTTTGGCGATGAATTTATACGTATCTGGGTCGGTATACTTCATGGAAAGGTCTTCCAACTCAGACTTGATCGCATACAAGCCCAGTCGGTGGGCTAGTGGTGCATACAGGTAGGACGTCTCGGATGCAATCTTCAATTGCTTGTCGCGCGGCATGAAATCCATGGTACGCATATTATGCAGCCTGTCGGCCAGCTTGATGAGGATGACACGGACATCATCCGCCAAAGTCAACAGCATCTTGCGGAAGTTTTCGGCTTGCATGGAGCTGTTGGGGTCAAATATGCCCGAAATCTTGGTCAGACCGTCGATGATCCGCGTGACCTTCTTGCCAAAGGCACGTTCGATATCTTCCAACGTGATGTCGGTATCTTCTACCACATCATGGAGCAATGCGCACACAATGGAGGTTGTGCCCAATCCGATCTCTTCTGCCGCGATTTGAGCCACGGCAATGGGGTGGTATATATAAGGTTCGCCCGATTTGCGGCGCATATCCTTGTGGCTCTCCAGCGCCATGTCAAACGCCTTGCGTATCATCTGTTTGTCGCCGCGCTGCAGCGTTGGCTTGCAGGCGCGCAACAGCGCACGGTACCGTTTGCGTATTTCTTTGCTCTCTGCTTCTAAGTCAATCACCAACTCTTTCATACATATCGCCTTGTCTCTATTTCCATTGTAATCGTTGTCGCCTTTTTTGTGCCACACGAATATAATTGCATATCAACGCAACTTTATCTAAGTTTGTATATCCGTATGATGGTATCGGTGAGCCGCGGGCGGCCCACCTGATCAACCATATAAATGTACGGATAATTATTGGATATTGCATAATATGGCTCACTTCCGACTGATGCTTTTTATAGGTGCTGTATTGCTGGCGGGGGGGGCGTATGGACAAGATACGCTTTCGAACCGACCCGATAGCCAGCGGCCGCAGCGACGCATGGTGGCCACGACGCTGGTGGAAGGCGAGCGGTTGCCGTGGATGTTGGTTCCGGAGGTAACCGTTACCCGTACCCGGGTGTTCAAGAGCCCGGAAGACAAAGCACGCTACCTCCGGTTGCGTTACAACGTCATTAAGGTATTGCCATATGCCAAATATGCACAAGAAAAGTACCAGCAACTCTACCGGGACCTAGCAGTGACGGGCAATCGGCGTGAGCAAAAACAGCTGGTGAAAGCGTGCGAAAAGGAAATCAAGGATATGTTCAACCGTGAGGTGAAGAAGTTGACCATTTCGCAGGGTGAAATACTGATTAAGTTGATTGACCGCCAAACGGGCAATTCAAGTTATGAAGTAGTAAAGGATTTGCGGGGTGGGGTTACGGCATTTTTCTACCAATCGATTGCCCGGGTGTTTGGCCATAACCTCAAAAACACCTACAGTGCCGAAGACGACTTCGAAATAGAAAATATTATACGCAGCTTGGAGCGCCGCCCGGGTTACGGGTATTTTTAATATATATGAACAACAATAAACTGGATATACTGGTCATCGCTGTGCATCCGGACGATGCCGAATTGGGCTGTGGGGGCACCATTATTAAGCACGTGCAACTGGGGAAGAAGGTAGGTGTTGTCGACCTCACCCGTGGCGAGCTTGGCACACGCGGAACGGCCGAATCGCGTGATGAGGAGGCCCGCAGGGCTACCGAAATAATGGGATTGTATGTGCGGGAAAACCTAGGTATGCGTGATGGCTTTTTCCGCAACGATGAGACCCACCAACTGGAAGTTATCCGCTCTATTCGGAAATACCGTCCGGAAATCATCATTTCCAATGCACTGGTAGATCGCCATCCCGATCATGGCAGGGCAGGTGATTTGGTCAACGATTCGGTTTTTCTCGCGGGGTTGCGGAAAATAGAAACCCGTGCCGATGGTGGGATGCCTCAAATGCCCCACCGCCCGCGGTTGGTGTTGCAGTTGATCCAGGACTATTACATCAAGCCGGACATTGTATTGGATGTGACAGACCATTGGTCGGATAAAATCCGGGCGATCAAGGCGTACAGCTCGCAGTTCCATAGTGATGCATACCGATCGGACGAACCAGAGACTTACATCTCAAAACCTGACTTTTTGGAATACATCGAAGGGCGGGCGAGGGAATACGGCAAGTATATCGGGGCAACGTATGCCGAAGGGTTTACTTGCCGGCGGTTGCTGGGGGTCGACGATCTGTTTGTGTTGAAATAACGGCTAGCCCGCTATACCGCGAAACTTTCTCCGCAGGCGCAGGTGCGCGATGCGTTGGGATTATGGAACTCAAAGCCTTTGCCATTAAGGCCGTCCGAATAGTCTAATTCGGTGCCCGCCAAATACAGGTAGGATTTGATGTCGAGGCATATCTTGATGCCGTTGTCTTCAAACACTTGGTCCCCCTTTTTTTCTTCGTTGTCGAAGTTGAGGCGATAGCTGAGCCCGGAACAACCACCGCTTTCAACGGCAACCCGGATGAAATAGGTTTCGTCATAGTTCTCCTTGGCCCAAATGTCGAGGATACGTTGCTTTGCTTTTTCTGTTACCGTTACCATACCTTACTTAATTAAGTACATGGCGGACCCCGCGATGCGGCGGTCCGGCCCTTCCACCCGGGGCGTTTGCAAAGGCACTCATCCCGGCGGATATGCAAATATCGGAATATTTGTGGAATGCCCGCGCCCATTAGGTTTGCTCCGTGTCATATTCTGTAAATGCGCGAATATAAATTAACCTTTAGATTAAAAATTTCCTCGATTAGTTTAGTACTTTTGCGCCATGACCACTGAACATCCTAAAAACGGCCGGGAAGTCGCGCGGCGATGGCTGAGTTTCTTGATCGGTGGTCAACAATTGCCGTTAGAGACCCGACTGTTGAATTCGGTTTGTTTGATTGCCATCTTTATCATGGTTTTCAATATCCCCTTCAATTATTTTTTAGGGTTGGAAACGACGTCCGTTATATTCGTCGTCTTCACCGGTTTGATAGGTGTTGCTTATTACCTGGGGCGTTTTCGGCAGCGCTTGGTCCCCGGGGTGATTATGGCATCTAGCGCAGGTATTCTCCTGTTTTCAGTTAATTATTTCTTCAGTGCCGGGGTGCGTGGTGCTTCGTTGCTGTCGTTCTTGCTGTCGTTCATCCTCATCATCATCATGTCTCCCAAAAGACTGTATGGACTGTGGCTGGTACTTTTTTTGTTGGTGGGCATCGGCTTATTGTTGGTGGAGTACCATTATCCGCAAACCATCATGGTCACCTACGCCGATAGCGAGGCCCAGTTTGTCGATATGGGCGTGGCGTATGCCACCGGTATTTTTGTCTGTTTTTTCGGCCTGGCATATTTGAAGGAAGCCTATAACCGGGAACGGCGTTCGGCCGAACGGAAGTCGATCGAATTGGCGAAGATGAATGACGAAAAATTAAAGCTGTTTTCGATTATCTCCCATGATTTACAAGCTCCCCTGTCATCGTTGCACAGCTATGTGCGGTTGGTCGCCAGCGACCGCCTCACGCCCGACGAGCGTAAGCAGGTCGAAAGCGGGTTGGCAAATGCGCTCCACGGTTCACAGGAAATGCTCTCCAATATGTTGGTATGGTCGCAAAGCCAGTTGAGCGGATTTCGGTTGGCCTTGGTGCGAAATAATATCCAACAGGTGCTGAAGCCGGTCATTGACGTGCAAAAGATTTACGCCCATCAGAAAGATATTTCGCTGGAAGCGGATATTGATGATTCGTTGCACGCCTTGGTAGACCGTGATATGCTACAGCTGATTGTCCGCAATCTTGTGGCCAATGCCATTAAATTCACGCTGCCGGCCGGTCGTATCCGCGTGACGGGAATGCGGGTAGGCGAGGAATGCGAGCTCGTGGTGGCAGATAATGGCATCGGTATTGACGAGGAACAGCAGGCGGAACTGTTTTCGCTGAAAACCCGGTCGACCTACGGTACCAATAACGAACGTGGGATTGGCTTGGGATTATTCCTGTGCAATGAGTATGCCCATGCATTTAAAGGCACGTTGACATTTGAGAGCGAGAAAGGAAAGGGCACCACTTTCCGCCTCAGGTTGCCGGTTGCGGACTGATACCGCCTATAGCGATTTTATTTCTCCATAAAAGTTGGTACGCCAATTTATGTGTTATTAGCTCTGTGTGTTTTACTATCACATAAGCAGATTTTGCCTAAGTTTGTGGATGCTCGACTCGCCCCGTCTCCATGTTTTTGTTTTTGCCGATACCACGTTGGACCAGCTGACTGAAGTGGCGGTTGCGTTAGCCAGTGCAGACCAGGCTCCGATCGAAGCACGGATGGTACTGGCTGTCCGGCCCCTAGAGCTTTCGGTCAATAGCGGGGTGTTTGACTGCCTTGCGGTGGACGGTGAGCGAAAGCGGGTTGCGGTGGTTCAGGAGGACGGCGGCCTAACCATTTCGAGTGATGCACCTGTTGAAGGGACTACACTTACAACGCTCGAATCTACTGTACTGACGGCAATCATGCGACGTGATGAACTGGGTGTGTTTTATCGGCCGGCGTTGCGCTACCAGCGGATGAAACAAGCAGCCGCTGCCTATGGGCTGGAACATGAAGCCGACCTCGAACGCTATTTCCTGCCAGTGCTTGTTGAAGGTCGGTTGGTTGTGCAGCCTCGTTTGCCTGGATTGCTATCGCTCCATTCGGTAAAGCAACGGAGCTGGGAGGACCCTGCCGAAAAACTACACCGGCAGCAGGAAACGTTGCACCCATCATCAGAGCGAATAGTAGTGATCAGCAGGCACAAATATTACCGGCATATCCGGGTGGATGTGATGCAGGCGGGACGTACGAAAACGGGAAAAGTAAAACCGCCGTTTACCCGCTTGCAACCACTTGACTTGGTCTCGGTGGCCGAGGACGTAGCGGAGGCTAAATTTTATGCAGCGATAGCGTCGATCCAGCAAATTAACGAGGGCGAACGCGAAGCGTCGGATTTGGCGGCATTGCGTACCATTTTGAAGCATGGACACAAATACCCCTTTTATTGCCACGAAGATCAATTGGGCGAAACGTTGTCGTCCAAAACATTGGTGGCGGTGGACGTATCCGTTGTGCCGCGCATGGTAAGTTTGTCCGTCCGGGCTTCGGGCCCTTTTTATGCCATCACAGGCATTGTTACCCTAGACGGCTGTGTGTACCCGTTGCATGAGCTACCGCTTTATTTCGGATACTTCTTGCGTGTGAAAGACACGTTGTACCTGTTGGATAACACGCCTTTGTTAGGTATAGTGACGTTATTGAAAGAGCAGGAAGGGCGGTTGCTCATCCACGCAAGCAAATACAAGGAGTTCCGGCGCGAACTACTGGATAAGTTGTCGGCCACGATCCGGATCGAATATGCCGACGTGAAGCCCGGTACGCCACGGCAGCTTGCCGAAGGGGGCTTTTCTGATTTGCCGGCGCGGCTGCTTTATTTATCGGACTTCGGCAATCACGTGATGATCATTCCGGTTGTCCGGTATGGAGAGGCCGAGGTAGCAATCCGTACCGAAAGGCAACTAACGGCCATCGACGGGAAGGGCAGAGACTTCAGTGTACCCAGGGATGCCGATTTCGAGCTGGCGTTTATTTCGTTACTCATCAAACAACACCGGTACCTGCCCGAGCAACTGGACAATCAACTGTATTATTTTTACTTGCATAAGAAGCATTTTCTCGATGAGACATGGTTTTTGCCCGCATTTGATGTGTGGCGCGAAGAAGGCATTGAAGTATACGGATTTAATGAGCTTACGGATAACAAGCTGAGTCCGTACAGGATTTCGATCGATATAAAGGTGATAAGCGGAATCAACTGGTTTAATGCGATCTACGATGTCCGTTTCGGTAAAAAGAAGGCCTCCTTGAAGAAAATCCAAGCAGCGTTGCGCAATAAGCGCAAGTACGTGGCTCTAGGCGATGGTACGATGGGTATCCTTCCGCAGGAATGGATCGATAAATTTTCGACTTACTTTAATGCGGGGGAAGTGGTAGACGATGATACCGTCCGGTTTGCTAAAGCCAATTTCGAAAAGGTGGCGGCGCTGTACGACCGGGCGGCGCTGGATGCATCCGTTGATGCCGAAATCGAAGAGCTCCGCAAACGGGTGGCAGGTTTCGATGCCATGCCCGAGGTACCGGCACCGCAGGGAATCACCGTGGCGCTTCGCCCTTACCAGCAGCAGGGACTCAATTGGCTCCACTTTCTGGATACCTTCCGGTTCGGAGGGATATTGGCCGATGAAATGGGTCTGGGAAAAACCGTGCAAATCATCGCGTTTATGCTGTCTCAACGCGAAGGTGGGCGGTTGGGTACCGATCTGGTGGTGGCGCCCGCCACACTGATCTTCAATTGGGAGCGGGAGCTGAATACCTTGGCGCCGTCTTTGCGGGTACTGACGAGGTATGGTTCGAACCGGGTGAAAGACACGGCGTCCTTGGATCGTTACGATGTGGTGCTGACGTCTTACACCACCTTGCTATCCGATATAGGTTTCCTTAAAGGCTTTTCGTTCAATTACGTGTACCTGGACGAATCCCAAAACATCAAGAACCCGGAGTCGCAGCGATATAAAGCCGTGCGATTGCTGCACGCCCGCAATCGCATTGCCATCAGCGGGACACCTTTTGAAAATAGCTCATTTGATTTATATGGGCAGTTGTCATTCGCTTGTCCCGGTTTGCTGGGCGATAAACGGTATTTCCGGGACGTATATGCCAAGCCTATTGACAAGTTTAAAAACCAGCCGCGGAGGAAGGAATTGCGCCAGAAGATACAACCGTTTATACTTCGGCGTACCAAGCAGCAAGTAGCGGCGGAATTGCCCGGAAAAGTATGCCAAGTACTATACAGTGATATGGGCGACGAACAGCGCAAGATATACCATGCCTATGAGAAGGAGTTCCGCGACTTCGTATGCGCGCTTTCGGGCGATGAATTGGATAAAAGTCCGATGCATGTGCTGCGCGGGCTTACCCGCCTGCGGCAAATATGCAATTCGCCCGCGTTGCTACCGGATGGCATGTTGAATACGGCCGTTTCTGCTAAAATCGAGCTATTGAAGGAACAGGTGACTGATAAGGCCCCGCATCATAAAATGGTTATATTCTCTCAATTTGTGACGATGTTGCAGCTGGTGGGGGAGATGTTGACGGAAATCGGGGTGTCTTATGTAAGTCTTACCGGTGGTACGCGGCAACGTGGGGAGGTGGTACGCAAATTTCAAGAAGACCCCGAAGTGCGGGTTTTCCTGGTTAGTCTCAAGGCCGGGGGCACCGGATTGAACCTTACTGCGGCCGAAGTGGTGTACCTAGTGGACCCCTGGTGGAACCCGGCCGTGGAAGACCAAGCGATCGATCGCGTGCACAGGATCGGCCAAGAGAAAAGCGTAATGGCCTATCGGTTGGTTACGCCCAATACCGTCGAAGAAAAGGTGTTGGCATTGCAGGCAACCAAAAACATACTGGCCGACGGCCTGCTTAGCGAGGGTTCCTCGTTTTTCCGGACGTTGGACCGTGAAAGGCTATTGACCCTCTTGTAGTTAGCTGGTCAGGGCCGCATTTGCCAATCTACCGGCTGAATGTTAATTCGTTCTGGAAGACCTTGGCATACTTGCGCTTATCGAGTTTATATAGCCGGGCGGCACGGTAGGAGACGCCGCGTTGAAATTCAGACAACTCCTTTAGGATGTCATAATTCAGCATTTTTTTGCGGAAATTACGTTTGTCCAGCTTCCGGCCCCAAATGGCTTCGTAGAGTTGCTGCAATTGCGTGAGTGTGAATTTCTCTGGCAACAGCTCAAAGGCGATCGGGCTGTAGCTGATTTTCCGGCGTACCTTCTGGATACTCTTGTCGATGATGTGCCGATGGTCGAAACCGAGCTCGGGTAGGTTATTCAACGGGTGCCACACCGCTTGGCGGGCGTAGTCCGTTATCGGCTCCGGCTGGCTTTTCAGGTCGTCTAGCCGAAGTAGGGCATAGTACGCAACGGTGATGATACGCCCCTGCGGATGGCGTTTCAGGTCGCCGAAGGTGTACAATTGTTCCATGTAAATTCCCCGCAGGCCCGTATGTTCATAAAGGATCCGCTTCACGGCATCATCGATGTTTTCGTTGTGTTGTACGAAAAAACCAGGCAGGGCCCACCAGCCCTTAAATGGGTATTCATTACGTTCAATCAGCAAAACTTTCAACTCTCCCTCGTGGAAGCCGAAGATAACGCAGTCAGTGGTAAATGTCGATTGTAAATGTGGTAAATTTGATTGCAAAGCCGCTCGTGTTTTGTTTATGAATTGATTTTAATTAGCTAAGTTTCCTCTTTTTTAAATTCGATTTTTCACTTACGTTTTTTCCAACCGCGTTCAAGAGGTCTCCGCCATCATGCATGCATTACGAAGTATAAACTTATGGATGTTTCCTTGTATATGCCGTGCAATTTTATTGCATATAAAAGCAAATTTATCTAAGTTTGTTCACTTTAGACCTTTCAAGTAAAAAAAAATAATTCTTGAAAAATTTAATAGTGTAACAAATACACACTATATTCGTGCTGCTAATTTACAAAAGATTATTAGAAAAGTGCAAAGCATAATGAACCCGACATGAATAAAATAATCATTAAGCACACAGGGCAATGATTATTTTATTCATCGAAGGCTCCATCTGACAATTGAAATGAAAAGTAAACAGATGAAAGTAGGGGTTTTTACCTCAGGTGGTGATGCCCCGGGGATGAACGCCTGTATCCGGGCGGCTGTCCGGACCGCATTGCACGCCGGTAAGTCGGTAGTGGGCATCTATCAAGGTTATCAAGGCATGATAGATGCCAACTTCCAAGAGATGACCAGCCGTTCTGTGAGTAATATCATCCAGCTTGGCGGCACGATTCTCAAGACGGCAAGGTGCGCGGCGTTCCGTACCACCGAAGGTAGGCAACTGGCGTATGACCATATTAAGGCGGCGGGTATTGATGCGCTTATAGCCATTGGAGGGGATGGGACGTTTACAGGTGCGGAAGTTTTTTCCCGTGAATTTGATATCCCCGTGGTATGCATACCGGGCACGATAGACAACGACCTATATGGGTCTGATTTCACGTTGGGCTATGATACGGCCACGAATACGGTTATCGAGGCAATCGATAAGATACGCGACACCGCGGCCTCGCATGATCGATTGTTCTTTGTGGAGGTAATGGGTCGCGACTCGGGCTGCATTGCGTTGAATGCCGGCATAGCCGGCGGAGCGGAAGCAATTTTATTGCCCGAGAAGGCAACGGGTATTGAGACGCTGTGCAATCAACTCGAAGTTGCCGCAAAGAGCAAGAAATCGTCAACCATTGTTATCGTTGCCGAAGGAGAGGAAAATGGGGGGGCATACAATGTGGCGAAGGAAGTGAAGCAACGATTCGATTTTTACGACACAAAGGTAACTATCTTGGGCCACCTCCAACGGGGTGGTTCGCCCAGCAGTTTCGATAGGGTGTTGGCGAGCCGTTTGGGGTATGCCGCCGTACAACAACTGCTTGCCGGTGAAACGCGGATAATGGTTGGCCTGCGCGGCAACGAAATAAAAACGACCCCCCTTGATGAAGTGCTCAACAAGAAGGCGTTCAAATTGAGCAAGGATATGTTGGAAATGATGGAAGTGTTATCGATATGATTGCGGTTGTGTTCAGCGGCTCGAGGTTTTCCGATTGGCGATTGGCCGAGCGCGGGAAGATTGTGACCGGTTTCCGGATGATGGGGATTAACCCATACCTACACGAGGAACGGTTTGTTCTCCAACTGCTGAATAAGAACAACAACCTTATCAATTATGCTGAAAAGATCAGGCGGATCTATTTTTTCGGTGCCGGTTCTTCCTCTCCCGAACGGAAAGATAAGATTGCTTCGGTTTTCAAACAGTTCTTCAAGAACGCGAAAGTGGCGGTTGACCACGATGTGAAGGCGTCGGCCATTGCTACATTCGGCGACGGTAAAGGGCTCATCGGTATTTTGGGGAGCGGATCGAACGCAGCTTATTTCAACGGTAAACGGACTGCCGACAATAATTTTGGCTTGGGATACATCCTGGCCGACGAAGGGTCTGCTAATTGGATAGGCCGTATGCTATTGAAAGGTTTTCTCAACGAGGCCATGCCGGAAGATTTAGTGGAAAAATTCGTGGCGCGGTATCCGATAGATCGTAAGATCATTATGGATAAAGTTTATAACCAAGCGAACCCGACATTGTTCCTGACGTCGTTTGCTGATTTTGTAATGGAAAACCACAAGCATCGATTTGTAAAGAAGACCATCTATCATGGATTGAAATTGTATGTCGAGACGTACCTCTTGCCGCTTACCAAACAATACCCCGGTGTGACCGTTAACTTTACCGGAAGTGTAGCTGCGGGGTACGAGGAATGGTTGCGGGAGGTAGCCGGCAAGTACGGCATCACGATCGGTACGGTCATCAAAGAACCGATACATAATTTGTTGAAATACTATTTAAATAAAAATTAATACAAAAATGAAAATTGGAATCAATGGATTCGGCCGGATCGGCCGTTTAGCATTCAGGGCAGCGGTGAATCGCCCGGGTATCGAAATTGTTGGGATAAACGACCTCGTCGAACCGGATTACTTGGCTTACATGCTGAAATACGACTCTACCCACGGAAGGTTTGACGGTACGGTCGAAGTCAAAGATGGTCATCTCGTTGTAAACGGCAAAACGATCCGTGTTACGGCAGAGCGGGACCCAGCTAACCTGAAATGGGGCGACGTGGGTGCTGAAGTGATCATCGAATCGACGGGTTTCTTCCTCACGCAAGAAACCGCACAAAAGCACATCGATGCCGGTGCGAAGAAAGTGGTCATGTCTGCTCCGGCAAAAGACGATACCCCTACATTTGTAATTGGTGTAAACCATAAGGAGCTGAAAGCGGACCAGACCATCGTGTCCAACGCTTCCTGCACAACCAACTGTTTGGCACCGCTCGCCAAAGTACTCAACGACAATTTCGGCATTGTTGAAGGATTGATGAGCACCATCCATGCCGTTACTGCTACGCAAAAAACGGTTGACGGGCCATCGGTGAAAGATTGGCGCGGCGGTCGCGGTGCTTACCAGAACATCATTCCGTCTTCTACGGGTGCTGCCAAAGCGGTTGGGTTGGTATTGCCCGAGTTGAAAGGAAAGCTTACCGGGATGTCATTCCGCGTACCCGTGGCTGACGTGTCGGTGGTAGACCTCACTGCCCGGTTGGAAAAGCCAGCTACCTACGAGCAGATCAAGCAAGCGTTTAAAGCGGCGTCCGAGGGCGAACTGAAAGGTATCCTCGGCTATACCGAAGATGCGGTGGTATCGGAAGATTTCCGCGGTGATGCGCGTACGTCGATCTTTGATGCAGAAGCAGGTATCTCCCTCAACGATAACTTCGTGAAAGTGGTGTCGTGGTATGACAATGAATGGGGCTACTCGAACAAATTGGTTGACTTGGTAGAACTTGTCGGCAAGGCGTAAGCGAATAAGTAACGTTAACCGAAGAGCCCGTTTCGTTTAAAACGAGACGGGCTCTTCTATCTTTTCCTTACATCAAAAAGCCACCGCCAAGCAGATCGTCCCCTTCATAGAATACAGCCGATTGGCCCGGGGCGATCCCTTTGACTGCATGGTGGAAATCCACTTTCATGTTGCCGTCTTGCTGTACGATGGTACTGGTCATGCCGGCATCTTTGTACCGTATCTTAGTCACCGCCTCCAACGGCTGCTCAATGGTAGCGTATTTGACAAGGTTCACGTTTTTTACCAATGCTTCGCGCCGTTGTAGCTCGTGCTCGTCGCCCAGCACCACGGTATTGCTCTCGGGTAGTATTTCGGTAACGAATATAGGGCGTCCTAAGGCGATTCCCAGCCCTTTCCGCTGGCCAACGGTGTAGTAGGGGTAGCCTTGGTGCCGACCCACTACGGTACCATCCGTAAGTACGAAGTTTCCAGGGCCGATTCGGTCGTCGATATCTTCCACCCGGTGGCGCAAAAATGCACGATAGTCGTTGTCGGGAACAAAGCAAATCTCGTAGCTTTCAGACTTGTTGGCCAGTTCCAGCTGACCCATTTCTGCTGCCATTTGCCTGATTTCCGCTTTGGTATACGATCCCAGTGGGAATTGGGTGCGGGCAAGGTTTTCCTGTGAGACCCCCCAAAGTACGTACGACTGGTCTTTGTGGGCGTCCTTGCCTTTGGAAATCACGTAACGTCCATTCTCCTGCAAGCGGATATTGGCATAATGGCCCGTGGCAATGAATTCGCAGTCCAACTTATTGGCACGCTTCAGCAGCGCTTCCCATTTGATGTGGGTGTTGCAGAGCACGCATGGGTTGGGTGTTCGGCCGGCTAGGTATTCATCCACGAAATTATCGATGACCGAGTCGCCAAATTCGCCGCGGATATCCAGTATGTAATGGGGAAAGCCAAACGAGACGGCCAGCGCACGGGCATCGTTGATGCTATCGAGGCTGCAGCACCCGGTTTCTTTGGCTGAGCTGCCCGACGAGGCGTAATCCCACGTTTTCATGGTTAGCCCAATCACTTCATACCCCTGTTCGTGGAGCATCACAGCCGCCACAGAACTGTCTACCCCGCCGCTCATGGCCACTAATACCCGTCCTCTTTTGCTCATTTGCTTGGATTAAAAATGCAAAGGTACAGCTAATTTTTATTTCGCTATGTTTCCACCCTGTCATTTTATCGCTAACGCAATCAGCCGCTTGCCGTAGGGCATTGAATAATTTTCAAAAAAAGTTTTCTTAAACGAAAAAAGGCGCTACATTTGCATTCCCAAAACGGCGGTAATCGCTGTAAAAAGGGTACCATAGCTCAGTTGGTAGAGCAAAGGACTGAAAATCCTTGTGTCGCTGGTTCGAATCCAGCTGGTACCACTCAGGAAGGGACATTCTAAGAAGGGTGTCCCTTCTTTTTTGTCGTAACCATGGCGTAAACTTTTCCAACAAAGATACGGTTCACCCCATATTCAAAGAACCATTTTCGAAGAATGTTCCACATTCTTGGTGTGATAATGGTGTTTTTACGTAATGCTCGGATGTTCATGTCTTCTTTTTTTCCGTCAAAGAAAGCCGCCTGCGGCCGTTGGGCGAAATTTATTCGTTGAACAGGCCGTTCACTTCGACAAACACGGCGATTGGCTGTGCTGCGGTAGTGAACTAAAACGTAACTTCGTCACCATGAGCGCGAAACTACATCAGCTGTTCGGGGTCTTCGTGGCTTTCGCCATACTGAGCTACCTGATGTCCAGGATGCCGCAACTGGCAAGGAGGGATTTCCAGATACAGTGAATCCACGTGAACAGGCATCGATAAAAGCCGATTAGAAAAGCCAGCGGAAGAGCAAGAAGCCGTGATCGGATACGATTTCTTTCCGATAAATGGCTGCCTTCGTTTTTCAACGGATGTCGCGGCGCCTCTTTTGATTACACACCCCTCATGCTCAATCGTTACCGGAAATACAGCATTGCCTGTATGGCGGGTATCTTGGCCGATGTGAGCCATAATTGCTATAAAATGGAGGAAAAATTTGCGCAAGCAAATACTTGCTCTTATATTTGCAAGTATATACTTGTGTATTATGGAAGCCCGAAGAGATGTTTTCCAGGCCATAGCCGACCCTACACGCAGGGCAATCATCGGTATGATCGCCAAGGAGCCGACGAATGTGAATACCATCGCCGAACAGTTCGACGTCAGCCGCCAGGCAATCTCGCTGCACCTGAAAATACTTGCCGAATGCGGCCTGCTGTCCATGAGGCAACAGGGACGCGAGCGCATCTGCGAGGCCAGGCTGGAAAAGCTTGGTGAGGTAAACGAATGGATTACCCAATATAAGAAATTCTGGACACAGAAACTGGATGCCTTGGAAAGTTACCTGAACAATTTTACCGACAACACGGCAGACAAAAAACATATCCAATCATGAAGAATCCACTGGGAAAAATAACAACGGAAGATGACGGCTATAAAGTCGTTTTCGAACGGGTGCTGCCCCATTCCATCGAAAAGGTCTGGAATGCCATCACGAGTCCAGAAGAACTGAAATTCTGGTTTACCGACATCGAAATGGATTTCCGGCCAGGAGGCACCATTACGTTCCAGTTCAGGGATAAGGACAAAACCAAATCCTACGGTGAGGTCGTCGCCATCGAGCCACCCAACCGGTTTGCGTGGACGTGGGAGCACGAATTGGCCGTTTGGGAGCTGACAGCCTTGGATGAACAGACCACGCGGCTGGTTTTCACCTACAGCAAGCTGACGGATGATTACGCCATCAATGCGCCGGCGGGTTTCCACGATATGCTTGACCTATTGGTCGAACGGCTTGCCGGCAGCGAAAATATATCCCCCTTCGGGGCGGAAGATGACGGACCGGAACAGCTCCGGACTCCGGTACACTATGCGGCGGCCGTTTACGAAACCTATCCTACACTCGTCAAAAGCGCTCCGGTTGTGGTCGAGAAAACCCTGGATTCACCCATTGGGCGGGTGTGGCGAGCCATCGCCAATAAGGAACAATTGAAGCAATGGTACTTCGATCTGGATGATTTCAAACCCGAGGTCGGTTTCCGTTTTTCGTTCGCCGGCCAGGGGCATAAAGGCGCGCAGTACATCCACCGATGCATCGTCACCGAGGTTATTCCACAGCAGAAGCTGCAATACAGCTGGCAATACGAGGGCCATCCCGGTTATTCATTGGTCACATTCACGCTTGCCGAAATGGGCATGCAAACGAAGCTGATACTCACCCATCATGGGTTGGAAACCTTCCCGCAGGACACCCCGGATTTCGCCTGGAAGAGCTTCAACGGCGGGTGGGGCGAAATCATCGGAAAGATGCTGCCGGAGTTTTTGGACAACGAAATGTTGGATAAATAATTGACATGGAAAATCAGATCACAACATTCCTGACCTTCCAGGAAAGCAATGCCGAGGAGGCCATGAACTTTTACATCGGATTGTTCGATAATTCCAAAATAACCGAGGTCCAGCGTTATGGAGCGGGCGGACCCGCTAAAGCGGGCACGATCATGATGGCCAAATTCGAACTGAACGGGAAGCCATTCATGTGCAGCGATACCTATGTAAAACACGAGTGGACGTTCACACCGGCGATTTCCTTGTACGTCGAATGCAAAACCGACAGCGAACTTGAACACCTATTCCATAGACTGTCCGAAAGCGGGAGAATATATATGGCGTTGGATGACTACGGTTTCAGTAAAAGATTCGGTTGGGTGGGCGATAAATTTGGTGTCACGTGGCAGCTGAACCTCCAATAAATAGCCCAATGGCAGAAAACATCACCTGATTTCTGTTGCAATGCGATGATCAGGTATCGGCTGGACAAACCACGACTGATCGACCCCTTTCTTCCAATTTCAAAATAGCCTCATTTGTTGCTGCAGGACAGATGGTTATGTGCGTAATAAAATTCGGTGGAAAGGGGTCAGTACTTATGGTTTTTCGGTGAGGAGGGGTATGATCCGCATAATGCAAACGGCAGTATGCTCAAAATAGGGCAAGCTAGAGTCCGGTACCTTCAACCGGTCCGGTAGAAGCCCGCACTACTAAGCTGCCTGGAGAAATGGTAGTCTCTGGGGGGGTATCCACATACTTTCTCTTCAGGATATCCAACATCTTTTTCCCCGCCAGTAGGCCAATTTCATAAGGTTTCTGGCCGAAGGTCGTCAAACCGGGCTCCACAAAGCCCGCCGCCGGGTCATCCCCGAAGCCAGTTACCGCGATATCGTCCGGCACCCGCAATCCTCGCGCTTTCAGCAACTGCATCACCTGTATGGCACCAGCATCATAGATGGTGCAGATGGCGTCAGGCTGCACCGGAAGGGCCATCCACCGGTCCACTGCAACGGAAACATGCTCAGTTGTAAACCGTGTATGAGCCACCAGGTCACCATCAAAAGAAATACCGTGCTGCCGCAGCGCATCCATATACCCTTGTTTTCGCAACTTGCTTGCTTGGAGGTGTTTGGGCCCCGCTAACAACGCGATGCGTTTTCTGCCCTGCTCGATCAGGTGCCGAGTGGTAGTATAGAGCCCATTGAAATCGTCTTCCACCACTTTTGGTATTGGAAGTTCCGGACAGGTCCGGGCAAAGGACACCAGCGGGAACCCTTTTTGATACAGCATCTTGATCTGGTCAAAATTACGCGTGTCTCGCGTGTGGCAGATCAGGAAACCATCCACACGACTCAGCATCAGGGCCTGGATGTTAGCCTTTTCAACTTGGGGCGACTCGTCAGACTGCGCAATAATTGTCCGGTAGCCCATACGATCAACTGCGTGCTGTATTCCACTTACAATCGCCGCAAAAAAAGGCTTCTGGATGTCGGGGATGATGACACCCAACATCCGGGTTTCATTTTTTATCAAGCCAAGCGCCAGCATATTGGGTTGATAGTCCAACTCTTTAGCCACTTCCAGCACGGCCTTTCGCGTTTCCGAATTTACATTCGGGTTGTTTGTCAGCGCCCGCGATACCGTGGATTTAGAGATGCCGAGCTTCTTGGCGATGTCGATGATTGTTACTTGATGACTTTTCATAGTGGCTGCTTCAATATCCGTACAAATGTGGAAAAAAAATAATAAAAAAAAGCTTATATGGGAACGGTTGCGGGAATGTTCCCAAAATTATATTGGGACAAATGTACTCATATCACCTTGTTTTTCAGTAGTAAATAATATACTTTCGTCAACGAATTGCATGACTAATGCAACTTTTATAAACTTAATTTATAAATCGTATACGACTTAAATCTGGATAAACATGCACTTAACAGACACTATATTTTAATAAATTTTATGCAGTATATTAAAGAAGAAGCGAGAGAATTGCCTGTATTTGCAACACCCGAAGTATTGGTCGTGGGTGCCGGACCTGCCGGTATCGGCGCGGCCATATCTGCAGCTCGAAATGGGGTTAAGGTAATGTTGATGGAACGGTACGGATTCCTAGGTGGCAACTTGACCATCGCCATGGTCAATCCCATGTTTACCTTCCATGATGTGAAAGGCAAACAGGTGATCCGTGGCATTGCAGGTGAGCTAGTTAATCGCTTGGTATCGATGAAATCCTCACAAGGTCACGTGTCCGATCTCACATTTGACAATGCCTCAATGACCCCTTTCGACCCCGAAGGCATGAAGTATCTCCTGTTCGAGATGGTCCAGGAAGCCGACGTTGAGCTGCTGCTCCATACCTGGGCAGTGGGGGTTACCCGGGAGGGCGGTCGCATTTCGTCCGTTATTATCGAAAACAAATCAGGCAGGCAGGCCATCGTTCCCCGATACATCATCGATTGTTCGGCCGATGCCGATATCGCCGCATCGGGCGGAGCCCCATTTATCAAAGGACGGGAAGGCGATGGTGCGATGCAGCCGGTAACACTATTTTTCCGAATCGGCGGTATCCAGATGGACGCGCTCCGCGAATGGATGAAAAGAAACCGCGATCTACTCAAAGACTCGCCTACTGACGCGGAAATCGACTCGAGCAAGGCCATCGCCTTCCTTGGCTTGAAGGAGTTGGTGAAGAAGGGGATGGAAACGGGCGAATTTCCCAAGGACGCTGCGCCACGTATCCTGTTTTACCAGCTTCCTCAAGAAGGGCAGATAGCGGTAAATGCCACGCGGCTGCAAGGTATCGACGGCACCAACGCGGCAGACCTCACCCGCGCCGAAGTGGAAACGCGTGTACAGGCCTGGCAGATTCATAAGTTTCTGCAACACAACGTCGGCGGTTTTGAGACCTCGTATATCGTAGACACCGGTGCGCAGGTCGGCGTACGCGAAACCCGTCATATCCGTGGCGACTATCAACTCACCGAAGACGACGTGCTGGCCAACCGCGCATTTGAAGATGGCATTGCTTGCGGCACCTTCGCCATCGACATCCATCCGCCCGAAGGTGAACAGCAGGTGTTCACCGGCTCGGGCAAGGCAGTGTATGAAGTACCATACCGCACTTTGCTTCCCCAAGGGCTGGATAACGTACTGGTTGCAGGGCGTAGCATTTCGGCAACTCACGCGGCCTTTGGCTCATCGCGTGTGATGGCTACCTGCATGGCCATCGGCCAAGGTGCCGGCTTGGCGGCAGCTATGCTGGCGAAACAGGGGGGGGATATCCGACAGGTAGAAGTGGCCAAAATCAGGGCGCAGCTGATTGCCCAAGGGCAATACCTGCTCGGTATGCCCGATGACCAACCTGCCGATCCGGGCTTGGTGTTGGACAAAGGCGAGGGCTCCGGCGCCACGGCGTCACACCACAATCCATTCAAAGACAAAACACACGGTTAATGGCCAAGCATGGAAATATCCGATGGACGGTGGCGTTGATGCTCTTCTTCGCATCGGCGCTTAATTACCTCGACCGGCAGGTACTCTCGGTACTCGCCCCCACCATCCAAGCCGAGCTGGGGCTCGATGATGTCGATTACGCATTTATTACTTCTTCCTTTTTGCTCAGCTACACAGTGATGTATGCCGTGAGTGGGGTGCTGGTAGATCGCCTGGGCACACGCAAGAGCTTCCTCTGGGCAGTAAGTGGTTGGTCTATTGCCAACATTCTCCATGCTTTCGCAAAAACTGCCATGCAATTTTCGGCATTCCGGTTTCTGTTGGGCATCGCCGAATCAGCCAACTTTCCGGCCGGGGTGAAGGCCGCTTCGGAATGGTTCCCCCTGCGCGAAAGGGCATTGGCAATCGGCATGCTGAATGCAGGCTCTTCGGCAGGAGCAGCCATTGCAATCCCTCTGGTCTCGGTCATCGCCATCCAATTCAATTGGCAGGCCGCGTTTGTGGTAACCGGCCTGCTGGGCTTTATCTGGTTATTTTTCTGGCAGCGCCACTATTACCTGCCACAAGACCATCCACGCGTCAGCCAGGCTGAGCGTGGATTGATCCTCGAAGACCAGCTCCCGGACGACGAACAGCCCAAGCGGAAAGTCGGCCTCTTGCGGCTGCTACGCATGCGTCAGGCGTGGGGCTGCCTGTGTGCACGCATATTCATTGACCCAATCACCTATTTCTTGATTTTCTGGATACCGAAATACCTGCAAGAGCAGCAGGGGCTCTCGCTCGACCAGATGGGTTATTTTGCATGGATACCCTTTGTTGTGCTGGCAGTGGGCACGTTGCTTGGCGGGATTATCCCACGGTGGCTCATCAACCGGGCCGGCTGGTCGCTCAACCGCGCGCGAAAAACCGTTATGCTCGCTGCCTCGCTGCTCATCCCGGCATGCTGCGCAGCGTTGTTCAACGCCGGCAACGCCGCTATGGCGTTGCTGGCTATCGCCGGTATCATGCTGGGGCACGGGCTGTGGGGCAACATCACCATTCCAGCGGAAGTATTCCCGAAACAGGTGCAGGGCACATTAACCGGTATCGGTGGTACTTTGGGCGGCATTGCGGGTATCCTATCGCAATTGTCCGTCGGGTGGACTGTGCTGCACTTCTCTTACGTGCCTATATTCATCGCCATTGGGGCAGCCTACTTATTCACGTTCTTGTGTGTTCATGTTATGACCGGCAAGCTGGGTCACCTCGTTTCCTTGGAAGACTAAGGGAATGATATCAATTTAATCAAAACCAATAACAATTATGAAAAAAGCTACGTTTAAACCAATTTTACTTCTCTGGGATATACCCATATCCCTGCAAGTATTTTTATTCGTCATCTGCGCAGGTCTTCCGGTGCTTGCCGCAGGGGCATCTTCGCACCCATCGCCCACAGCCCATGGAACGGGTATCCGATCGTTGCTAGACCATGAGATCAGCGGCACAGTACTGGATACTTCCGGTGTTCCCTTGGCGGGGGTCTCGATTGTGCTAAAGGGATCGCCGTCCACGGCTACCTCCACCGATGAGAATGGCCGGTTCATCCTCGACCTTCCCGCCAATCAGGGGGTGTTGATGTTTTCTTCCGTCGGATACGAACCGCATGAAGAGAACGTAAAGGGCAGGACGCGTATTGAGGTCCGCCTGATACCATCATCTACGGTGATGGACGATGTGGTGGTTGTAGCCTTCAGCCGGCAGAAAAAGACGGACCTTGTCGGTTCAGTGACTTCCGTGAAACCTGGTGACCTGAAAATTCCGGGCAGTAACCTCACCACCGCGTTTGCCGGCCAGATTGCCGGCATGATCGCTTACCAGCGCAGCGGGGAACCAGGTGAAGACAATGCCAGCTTCTTTATCCGAGGGGTTACCACTTTCGGCTATAAAGTAGACCCTTTAATCCTCATTGACGGGGTGGAACTCACCACGTTGGACTTGGCCCGGCTCCAGCCCGACGACATAGAGAGTTTTTCAATCCTCAAAGATGCCACAGCGACGGCCTTATACGGTGCGCGGGGTGCAAACGGCGTAATCCTGGTTGCTACCAAAGAAGGAAAGGAAGGAAAGGCAAAAGTATCGGTGCGCGTGGAGAACTCATTCTCGGCTCCAACGACCAATGTCCAACTGGCCGACCCTGTGACCTATATGAAGTTGCATAACGAAGCCATTCTTACGAGAGATCCCCTTGGCAGACTACCATACCAGCAAAAGAAAATCGACGCTACCGAGGCTGGTGGCGACCCGTACCTGTATCCCGCCAACGATTGGCGTAAGATGCTGTTCAAAGACTACACCATGAATCAACGAGCCAATTTCAATGTTAGTGGCGGCGGAGCCGTGGCACGGTATTATTTTGCAGGAACCTATAACCAAGACAATGGGATGCTGAAGGTAGACAACCGCAATAATTTCAACACCAATATCGATTTAAAAAGCTACTTGATTCGGTCAAATATCAATGTAAACATCACAAAGTCCCTCGAAGTGGGTGTAAGACTTTACGGATCGTTTGACGATTATACAGGTCCCATTGATGGCGGAACGGGCATGTATAACAAAGTGATGCGGTCCAATCCAGCACTGTTCCCGGCATACTACCCCGTTTCAGAAGAATACCAATACATCGACCATATCCTTTTCGGAAACACAAGCCTTTCCAACGATTACATCAATCCATACGCAGATATGGTGCGTGGGTATAGGGACTACTCTCGATCACTGATGATGGCCCAGTTTGAGATCAAGCAGGACCTTCAGTTCCTAACGCCCGGTCTGTCATTCCGGGCGCTTGGAAGCACCAACCGGCGATCATACTTCGATGTGACGCGTTCCTACCTTCCTTTCTTCTATACCGCAGATCCTTTCTTCAGCTCACCCGGCGACTACCGGCTGTCTGCCCTGAACGAAAATACCGGTACAGAATACCTCGACTACACACTGGGCGATAAAATCATATCGTCGACCTTCTACTTGGAATCGGCAATCGACTACCAGAAAACATTTAATGAGAAACACGGTGTGAGCTCGATGCTGGTGTATATCATGCGCCAAAGTTTGGATGCCGATGCTGACGACCTGCAACAGTCGCTTCCGTCGAAAAACTTGGGCTTATCGGGCCGGTTCACCTATTCGTACGACAGTCGGTATTTCGGTGAGTTTAATTTCGGCTACAACGGGTCCGAGCGGTTCCATGAAAAACATCGGTTCGGATTTTTCCCTTCTGCCGGTATCGCCTGGAACATCTCAAATGAAAAATTCTGGAGTCCGATTAAGCCGACATTCAACATGCTGAAGATCCGTGCAACATACGGTTATGTCGGCAATGACGCTATAGGCAGCCCCGCAGACCGTTTTTTTTACCTCTCCAACCTCAACATGAGGGACGCGGCCCGAGGGGCCAGTTTCGGTTCAGATTACGAATACTACCGGGACGGAATCTCGATTTCCAGGTATGACAATCCCGATATCACTTGGGAGATTGCCGAAAAACTTAATCTGGGCATTGAGCTGGGTCTGTTGAACAAGATTGATATTCAAGCCGATTTCTTCACGGAAAAACGGACCAATATCCTCATGACTCGCGAATCCGTTCCCACAACGATGGGCCTTTCATCGGCCGTCCGGGCCAATGTGGGTGAAGCTTCAAGCAAAGGAATGGACCTTTCGGTAGACTATCGCCACAGCTTCGGGCCGGATTTCTGGTTGTCAACACGGGGTAATTTCACCTACGCGACGAACAAATACCTGGTTTTTGAAGAACCACAGTACCCCGGCCAGCCTTATTTATCGCGGGTGGGTTACGGTCTCTCACAGCAGTGGGGGTATATCGCGGACCACCTTTTTGTCGACGATAATGAAGTGAAGAATTCGCCAAGACAGCATTTGGGCCAATACGCCGCCGGGGACATCAAGTACCTCGACATCAGTGGAGATGGGCAAATCACTACCTTAGACCAAGTACCCATAGGTAATCCCACGGTCCCTGAAATCGTTTACGGATTCGGATTTTCGCTGGGATATAAGCGGTTTGATGTATCGTGTTTCTTTCAAGGACTCGCCCAGGAATCATTCTGGATAGACCCCCAGGCGACGGCACCGTTTATTGGGCACAAGCAGCTGCTTAAGGCCTATGCAGACAACTACTGGTCTGAAAACAACCGCAATTCGTATGCCCTATGGCCACGGTTGTCCACACAGGAGAGCGACAATAATATGGTGCGGAGCACCTGGTTTATGCAAGACGGCACCTTTTTGAGGTTGAAGTCTGCCGAAATCGGTTATACGGTCCGACCCAAGGACACAGCCAAACGACTTGGCATTGACAACCTCCGAATATATGCCAGCGGAACCAACTTGCTGCTGTGGAGCAAGTTTAAGCATTGGGATGTCGAGATGGCTGGAGATGGGCTGGGATACCCTATCCAGCGGGTCTTCAATATGGGCATAATGGTATCACTCTAACAGCTATACATCATGAAAAAATTTATGCTGGCACTTTGCTGCCTGATTACAATAAACGGATGCAGTTATCTGGACGTAGTGCCGGATAATGTAGCGACGTTAGACAACGCGTTCGCCCTCCGGTCTACCGCCGAGCGGTACCTCTTCACCTGCTATTCCTACGTGCCGCTCGATGCCTCCATTTACACAGGCACACCGGCACTTGCGGGTGGCGATGAGATCTGGTTTTACGAAAGCATTGAAGGGGTTAGCGTCTGGAACATTGCCCGTGGCGGGCAGAACGTCGTAAACCCTTACATGAATTTCTGGGATGGCCTCAACGGCGGTCGCGCAAACTACCGCGGTATCCGGGAGTGCAATATTTTCCTGGAGAATATCCAAGATGTACCCGATATGGACGACTTCGAGAAGCGCCGGTGGGCTGCCGAAGCGAAGTTCCTGAAGGCTTACTACCACTTTTGGTTGTTACGGATGTACGGCCCCATCCCATTGATCGACAAGAACCTGCCGGTATCGGCCAACACCGAGGAAGTAAAGGTAACCAGACGACCTTTTGATGAGTGCGTCGACTTCATTGTACAGTTGATCGATGAGGCCATCGAAGACCTACCTATGCGCATCGAATTCCAGGTTGAAGAGATGGGGCGGGTTACTAAATCGGCGGCATTGGCTATTAAAGCGCGCGTACTAGTTATGGCAGCGAGCCCGCTGTTTAATGGCAACTGGGCGTACGAAAACTTTACCTCAAAACAAGGTGATCCGCTTTTTTCCGCCACCTATGATCCCTCAAAATGGGAACGTGCAGCATCGGCCTGCAAGGAAGCAATTGAAGCCGCTCATGACGCTGGGCACGCACTGTATTATTTCAACGATGCATTCCTGGAGGCCGGAATCTCAGACGTTACGAGGCACGAACTCAACATCCGCGCCGCACTGAGCGAGCGGTGGAACCCCGAAATCATATGGGGGAATGCCAATAGCAGGGTGCACGAAATCCAATCGAGGGCACAGCCGCGGTTTTTTTCTTCAGAGGCACACCTCAATGCAACCGAGTCTACCCTAGCGCCGCCCATCAAAATGGCCGAATTGTTTTACAGCAAAAACGGGGTACCCATCGAAGAAGACATCGATTTCAACTATACCAACCGATACAACCTACGCAAGGCAGCCTCAGAAGACCGGTTATACATTAGGGAAGGGGTTGAGTCAATTAACCTCCATTTTGATCGGGAGCCCCGCTTTTACGCATCACTCGCGTTTGATGGGGGCCGATGGTATGGGCAAGGGCGCTTCAACGAAGATGACAATTTCTACGTCGATGCCAAGGCCGGTGGTATTGCGGCGGGACATGTCTACAAACATTCCGCCACCGGCTATTGGCCCAAGAAAATGGTCAACTTCCGTAACGTAGCGTCGACTAACGGGTATACCATCCAAAACTACCCCTTCCCGATTGTCCGCATGTCTGATCTCTATCTGCTGTATGCAGAAGCCCTGAATGAAGTTGGTGGAATGCAAGCAGAAGCCCTCAAATGGATCGACTTAGTAAGGGAACGCGCCGGATTACCGGGAGTGAAAACGGCGTGGGAAAACCACTCCGTAAGGGCCGATAAATTCAACAGCCAAGACGGGCTGCGCGAGATTATCCAGCAAGAACGGTTGATTGAGCTGGCGTTTGAAGGACATCGATTCTGGGATCTACGGCGATGGAAAAAGGCCGAGGAGGAACTCAATAAGCCGATTACTGGATGGGACATTACCCAGTCAGAGCCAGAGGCTTACTACCGGCCCCGAATACTATTCAACCAGTCCTTCGTTAGCAAAGACTACCTGTGGCCCATCCGGGAGCAATCGCTATTGGTGAACCCCAATCTGGTACAGAACCCCGGATGGTAAGTAATGTGAACGAAAGAGTCAATAAAAAATATGGTTATGAATACAATAAAAAACATCCTCATATTGCTGCTGGGCACTTGTTTAGGTCTATCCGCCTGCTCGGAAGACAAGTTGGCCCCGATCGTGGATGACAACAGGATACCCCAACAGGTTATCAACATCCAAGTGACCCCTTTACCCGGAGGTGCTAAGATTACATACGATGTTCCAGCAGACCCCGTACTTCATTACGTAGAAGCGCGCTACCAGCTGAAATCGGGCGAATGGCAAAGTGTAAAGGCAAGCCATTATGGCGATTCCCTGTTGCTGTATGGGTTTGGCGATACCACCAATTACGTGATACAGCTATCGTCAGTAAGCAAAAGTGAAAGGCGTTCGGAATCGCAATCCATTCACATAAAGCCACTACCACCACCTATCTGGGACATCTTCGAATCCTTCCAAATGGCGGCGGACTTTGGCGGGATTATGGTTAATTTTTCCAACAGCCGTGAAGCTGAGGTCGCCATCACGCTGCTGACATCCGATCAAAGCACGAACGGCGTGGAAGTGTCGGAGGTCTTTTATACTAAGCAACGCAGTGGTGACTTAGCATTTCGTGGACTGGACACCACCGCGCGCATATTTAAGGCCTTTGTCAGGGATCGCTGGGGTAACGTGAGCGACACGTTGGCCATGACGTTGACACCGCTGTTTGAGCAGAAGCTCGATAAAAGCAAATTTTCACCAGTCACCTCATTGCCCGGCGAGCCCGAGTGGTGGTCATACGGTCCGATGACCAACCTGTGGACAGAGAATCTCAGCGACGGAAATTATGTGGGGCAACAGGCCTGGTTCCGAACGGCGAACGGGGCAGGACTTGTGCACCATTTCACATTTGATCTAGGCGTCGTATCCAAGCTCAGCAGGTACCAACAATGGCAGCGTGGCGTCATTTCAGAACATAGCTTGCTTTACGCCAACGGGAATCCAAGACGATGGGAGGTTTGGGGCTCTACCGACCCCGCGCCGGACGGCAGTTACAATGGCTGGGTAAAGCTATTGGATTGCGAAAACGTGAAGCCTTCGAATCTGCCATTGGGCAGTAATTCGAACGAAGACATCGCCGCCGCACAAGCGGGCCAAGAGTTTAAAATACCCTTAGACGCCCCTCCTGTGCGGTTTATCCGGATAAAGATCCTAGAAACCTGGGCGAAGACAGATTTCAGCCACATCAGCGAGGTCACCTTTTTCGGTAGTGTAGAAAAGTAATGAATCATTTAAGCCAACGAATTATGAAATATGATGCTTATCACCGCGTTGCCATGTCGCTGTGTATTTTAGTTACCCTTTTGGTCGGCGTAACCGGCTGTCGAAAACAGGACGCGGTGTATCAGGAATTTTTGCAGCAGGGCGTAAAAATCTATATCGGACAGGTGGATTCGATTCATGTAGTGCCGGGTAAAAACCGGGTAAAAGTGCAATGGAAAGCACCATTGGACCCGAAAGCTACCCACGTGAAAATCTATTGGAACAACAAGCGCGATTCCACCCAAGTAGCCATCCCAGTTAATCGCGGCACCGGGTGGGGCGAGGCGACTATCGATCAGCTGGCGGAGGGGATGCATACGTTTGACCTCGTAACGGTCGATGCGCACGGGAATACATCACTGGTCTCCCAAGGTCAGGGCCGGGCATATGGTGCAGTTTATGAAAGTCAGCTGCAGGCCAAACGCATCGGCTCCATGTCCTATACCAGCGGCAACGTAACCCTTGGATGGCCTTTGGGTAGTAATAACTCCGTCGGTGGCGAACTTTTTTATGAAGACAGTGCCGAAAAAACCCATCGTCTGGAGCTGGGCGATGAAAACGCCGACAGCAGGCTGACGGATTACCGGATAGGGAGCACCGTTCGTTACCGCGAACGCTTCTTGCCAGCGCCCCACTCGTTAGACACGTTCTATTCCGCGTTTGTGGAACTAATATTACCCCTAACGCATTTCCAAGATAAGGAACTGGACAAGAGTCGGTTTGCTGAATACGCGCTCCCCGGGGATCCTTTGGCTTGGAACTCACCAGGCAATACCCTCTCCAACCTATGGAGCGGCGTACTGGCCGGTTGGCCACCCGAAAGAGCTTGGTTCCGTACCGAGAATGGCAGCGGCAAACCCCACCACTTCCAGTTTGATCTGGGGGTAGATGTTAAACCCACAAAACTCGCATTCTGGCAACGGGGCGTCATCACCGAGCACAGCATCGTTTACGCCAACGGAAACTTGAAACGGTATGAAATCTGGGGTGCAACAGCTCCCGACCCGGACGGGAGCTATTCAGGCTGGACAAAACTGCTTACGTGTACATCAATAAAACCTTCCGGTTTGCCGCTTGGCGAAAACTCGGCCGAGGATATCGCTTATGCCGCAGCGGGCGAGCGTTACGAGTTTCCCGACGACGTTCCGGCCATCAGGTATCTCCGGGTGAAAGTGTTGGAAACCTGGGCAGATACAGACTTTATGCACATGGCTGAAATCAGCATTTGGGGAGACTATTGGGGGTTTTAGGCATTTCATATTATCACATATTAACGAATAGCAATGAATATCATAAAAGCATTTAACTATCCAACATTTTGTCTCGCCTCTATACTGCTGATTGCAGGTTTCCAGGCGCAAGCCCAGGTCACCACCGTCCACATCGATATCCCACCTACACCTGTGCAGGTAGATCCCATGATTTACGGCCAGATGTTGGAGAATGTCAACGACAGCATGATTTACGGAGGGGTGGTCGATCTAGCGGGGGATGTACGTGACCACCTGATCCCTCCTTTGCGCGACCTCGATATCCCGGTGATGCGGTGGCCGGGCGGCACGGTGGTTCATGAATACCGGTGGCGCGATGGCATCGGGCCCAAACCCTTACGGCCTACCGTGACTACGCATAGCTGGAAGGGCGTGGAAAACTACCAGTTCGGTACCGACGAATTCCTGCAGTGGTGCAAGCGTATTGGCACCGAACCTTATATCAATTTCAACATGGGTAACGACCCAGCGTATGCCGGCTCGCTTTGGGAAGCACTTGAGTGGATTGAGTATGTCAATGGCGACCCTTCAACGAAAATGGGAAAACTTAGGGCACACCACGGACACGCCGCACCGTATCACGTCAAGTACTGGTGCATTGGGAATGAAAATTATGGCCCGTGGGGTAGGCATACCAAGGAGGCTGACACAACGTATGCCAAGAAATTAGCCGTATGGGCGGCGGCCATCAAGGAGCGATATCCCGAACTCCAGCTATTAGGTGTCGGACAGACCTTAAGATGGAACCAAACCGTTCTAGAGGCAAATGGGCATTTGATTGATTTCCTCACACAACATTATTACGTTACCTCAAGGGTTAAGGATGGAGAAATTCAGAACCCAGTGAGCACCTTGTTTGCGCCCGCCAAAATGGAAGCCCATCTCGTACAACTCGGTGCCCAGCTGGAGACCATGAATAAGCAGCTTGGACGAACCGACCACCCTATACGGCTCAGCGTGGACGAATGGAATAACCGCCATTCCATCAATCAGGGCGAGCACTTTGTGTTTTCACGACACTCGCCCCGGCGGCTGTTTGACGTAGCCGTAGTAAGCGGCATGCTGAATGCATTCATCCGGCAAAGTGCCCACGTAGGTATGGCCAATTACATCTTCCCCGTCAATGCTCACGGACTGCTCCGGACAGTTGGCAATACAGACGCCTACCAAACACCGATTTACCACGTATTCAAGCAGTTTCGTGCACAAATGATTGGCAATAGACTCCACGCTAGCGTCCGCGGTCCATCCATGGCCACCGATGCCATCAAACCCACAATTGATGGGGACAGCGGAGAAGCCGGATTCGTAGTCGAATCGCTTCCATACGTGGATGCTGCGGCTGTCCAAAATGAGGACGGCAATATCTATGTGTCCCTCGTCAACCGATCACCCGATGCCAAGCACGAAGTGGAGGTAGCGATACCGGCAGGATACACTGGTGAGTCCGTTTGGACTTTGGGCCATCCGGATATCAATGCGAAAAACAGCGAAGAAAATCGAACGGAAATCCTGCCTGTGGTTCAGCCCGTCAAATCCAAGAGAGGCAAAGTTACCGTTGAAATACCTGCTTGCGGCTTGTATATTGTTAAGTTGGTAACGGTTCGTTAAAGACTTTTCCGAGCCCCGTCTCGTTTAAAAAGAGGCGGGGCTCTCTTGGTGCGCCCGGCACGGGTGATAACTCTAGGGCGTAAGTCCCGAACACGCATGGCAGTAGGAAGTGTTAGCCAAGGGCAAGGGTGTCCATCGTGAGGTGGAACTCCGAAGGGCCCATCGCAGATAATCTGAAGGAAGCTTATCAACTACCAGCAATACGGTTTTGAAATAGGAACTAACCTCGGTTTGTCCAATTAATCGTGTAGCTGTTTTTAGGGGAGATTACAATTTCCAAAGATACCCGATTTGGATTGTCAATGATGTTGATTTTTTCCTTAACTTTATTCCATGAACCTACGATTATTGGTTAACCAATCCGAAAGCAGGCGTTTAGAATTAAAACAACAGTTGCCCAAACCTATGGAACTTGCCAAAACTATCGTTGCTTTTGCTAATGATGCGGGAGGGGAGTTGATTATTGGTGTTCAGGATAGCTCGAGGAAGCCGATTGGTGTGCCGGAGAATATCAAAGTGGCCATCTTTGACGACATGATGGAGATTACCAGTCCTGGTAAGTTGCTGCCTTCCATTGATCTCGATGAGCTAAAAGTGCACCAATCCGATATTCGGAACAAAGTAATAGCCCCGATATTCGAGAGAGTGGGGCTTATGGATCAATGGGGAAATGGACTATTCCCAATATACCTCAAAGTTTGAAGTAAAAATATCGCATAACGGAAAGAGGAATGGCCTTTTTACATCTCTTAGAGGCTATTTAGATAATGGTTTTTTGAATTCAGAAAACGGACAATTGATAAAAAACAGGACAACGATGAAGAAAGTGATATTTATACTGGTAACTTCATTTCTTGCGTTCAGTCATTGCTTTGGGCAGGGATTGAATAACAATTATGAATTTGACAATGAAGATGTAAAAAACATCTTCAAAATGCAGGGAATTGAAGTATTCAAATTCCCGTTCGAATTAAAAAAAGGCGAATATATATCCTTAAGTTGGACAAACCACGACTGATCGACCCCTTTCTGCCAATTTCGAAACGACCCCATTTGCTGTTGCAGGCCAGATGGTTATGTGGGGAATATAATTCGGTGGAAAGAGGTCAGTACGTATGGTTTTTCCACTTTGTAAAGAACTCCGTGGCGCCTGTCATACCTGTCCCTGATAATGGGACAGGCATGCAGGTCTTTATAGATATTGCGTTTATTTTTAATTTTGCAATACCACAAAAGTCGTAATTATTTATAATAATTATAAATAATAATCGGCTGTCTTGCGTTTATGACCTGCCGTTTACAATTTCAGACGGTGAAAAGAAGGAGAACCCAAAGGATAAACGTAGATTTAACGACGTTGTATGGAAGGGGAATTACATAAAGAAGAAGTCAACAGGCTTCGCGCGGAAACCAACGGATGCGCCAGGCGGCTCCATTTTAATAATGCGGGTGCCTCACTTCCACCGAATGTGGTGGTGGATACGGTAGTGGATTATCTGCGGGAGGAATCGCTTATCGGGGGGTACGAAACCGAGACCAAGTATCACGACCGGATCAACCGCGTCTATGAGGGTATTGCCCAATTGATCAATGCGTCGCACGAGGAGATTGCTTTATTTGAAAATGCCAGTGCCGCTTGGGGGACCGCCTTCAAGGGCCTTGGTTTTGAGGAAGGTGATGAGATTATTACCAGTGAGATGGAGTATGTGACCAATCTGATCGGGTTGGTTGATATCCAAAAGGTAGCCAACCTGAAAATCAAGGTGGTTGCCAATGACAACAAAGGTAATTTTTCCGTGGAAGAGCTGGAGAAGGCTATCACGGCCCGGACGAAGCTGATCGCTGTCACCCATGTGGCATCATCCGGGGGAAGTGTGCTTCCCGTCGAACAGATCGGGGAAGTTGCGGAAAGGCAGGGGATACTGTATCTGCTCGATGCCTGCCAAAGCGTGGGGCAAATGCCGCTTGATGTGAAGCAGATTAAATGCGACATGCTATCGGCAACTGGGCGTAAGTACCTGCGTGCACCCAGGGGGACAGGTTTCCTATATGTAAGGAAGTCCAGTTTGGAGAGGTTGAAGCCGGTATTGATGGATTTCGTTTCCGCGGGGAATGTCTCGTTAACGGGTTATACGCTGCGACCGGATGCCCGTCGGTTTGAACTTTACGAAAAGAGCCGTGCCCTTACCCTTGGACTGGGCAGGGCAGTGGAGTATGCCCTCGATATCGGGATAGACCGCATCTGGGGACGAATCAAGCATCTTTCACAGGTGTTACGGTACCGGCTTTCAGGAACTCCGGGTATAGCGGTCCACGATACCGGCGATCGGTTGAGCGGCATTGTCACCTTTTCGGTGGAGGGCATCGAGAGTTCTGTGATTAAAACCGAGCTGGAAATGCGTTGCATCAACGTGTCTGTGGGCGGTGCGCAGGCCACACCGATATACATGGAAAAGAACGGGATTACGGCAATGGTGCGTGCATCGGTTCATTACTACAACACGGAAGGCGAAATTGACCTCTTATGTCGCGAACTTTCTGCTATAATCGACCAACATGGAAGCCGGTAAACATACTATGAGAATTGCATTGGCTTCGCCACCTATCTGCCCGGAAGAGGCACAAAGATTCGTGTGGTTGGATCAGCTTACGGAGGCCGCCAAAACCAACGGCGCTACCATCGTTTGTTTTCCAGAATCGTTCCTGCCGGGGTATCCGGGTATGGGCTATCCGCCGAGCGATAGAATGCCCGTAGCGTTGAGTGAGTCATTGGCCCAGGCACAGGCGATTGCCACCAGGCACCGTATTGCTATCATCTTGCCCATGGACTGGTTCATCGGCGACCAGGTGTACAACGTAGCGCAGGTCATTTCTGCAGAAGGACAGCTACTGGGCTACCAGGCGAAGGTGCAACTGGATCCTTCCGAAGATGAAATATGGAGGCCGGGTGATGTGCGGCAGGTATTCGAAGTTGAAGGATTGGTGTTTGGCATCGCTATCTGCCACGAAGGGTTCCGCTATCCCGAAACTGTGCGTTGGGCGGCACGGCGGGGTGCAAAAGTGGTTTTCCATCCGCATTTTTCGGGAGGGAATAAGGAGGGTGTCATCCTTCGGGAATGGGGCCATAAGGATAATCCCTATTATGAAAAGGCCATGCAAATGCGGGCATTGGAAAATACGATTTATTTTGCCAGCGTGAACTACGCTACCACCTACCAGGAGTCGGGATCTGCCATCATTGCCCCCGATGGTACGTGCCTCGTCCATCAGCAATATGGCGAACCCGGGATTACGGTCAGTGACATCAACCTGGGGAAAGCCACCGGATTATTGGCCCACCGCTTCAAGCCGATAGGTCTGTAGGCTAGTGATCCCTGTTTTTGTCCCGGCATCCCCCGTCATATGGCCCGATTCACCTGTACGGAATAACAACCAACATACTATTTTTGTTAGGCTAATGGTCAATGCCGCTAGGCTTTATTATTCACAAATGTTAACTAACAGCGCAATGAGTCAGAATCCCAATGCAATCTGCTGGTTCGAAATCTATGTGGACGACATGGAAAGGGCCAAAACTTTCTACAGTGCCGTGTTAGGCATCACCTTCCAGGATATGGCGGTTCCCGGCGGGGCGAACGATTTCAAAATGTCCTCCTTTCCCGCCGACCCGGATCCGGAAAAAATGGGCGTGGGCGGCGCACTTATACAGATGGCGGGCGCAAGAACCGGCGGCGGAAACCCCTCCACAAGTACCATCGTCTATTTCCCCTGTATGGACTGTAGCGTGGAGGAAAGCCGGGTGGAAACGGCCGGCGGAAAAGTGCACAAATCCAAATTCTCCATCGGCGAATACGGGTTCTGTGCCATCTGCCTCGATACCGAAGGGAACACGTTTGGGCTGTATTCCATGCAGTAAGATACGGACAAAGGCGGCGGCGATTTCATCCGGGTAGTAGATTCTCAATCGCATGAGCGATGGTTGCGGTCTAATAGCGGAAGCAATATAGCTTCTGGCTACCCTTACTGCAAAGCAGGTAACGCTCGCCATCGTCGTACAACGGACCTATGTAGGCCAGCGGGTCACAATCGTGGGGCAGGTTGGCCTGCGTGTGTTCAACGTGGTCTGTGTTGCCGGGCGTGCCGTTGCGGCTACGGGCCTGCCGCCGCAGCAGTTTTCCCCGCCCATCGTATGATAAAACTTGCCTGCTGGTAGCAACTTCGATGCGGACGGTTCCTTGATTGCTGGTCGCCGTTGCACCTTCCGTAGCCTGTTGCGGAAGCGTGAGCGAGAAACCGGGCAGGGGATCTCCCGCTGTATCGATGCGGTAGAGCCGTTCTGCGGTGGTGAAAACCAAACTGTGGTCGGCCAGTTGCGAAATGCTGTCCACAATCGGCCCCGGCAACTGGGCGTTCCATAGTTTCTGCCCGTCGGGCGAAATGGCATGGAGGATGTGGTAGGCATCCTGTACGAGGATAAAGCGCGTACTATCGCTGTATAGATGTACGGATGGCTTGCCAATGGCGCCCCCGTTCAGGTCGAACGCCCACAGTGCCCCGTTGTTTGCCTGCGGTTCCGCCGGTTCCGGACCAACTTCCTCGGAAACAGTTTCGTGTAGTTGTGCCGGTACCTTTTCGTCTAAATTGGAAAAGTAGAAATACGAAACGGCAATGATCGCAACAAATACAACCGATATGACAATGACTAAGTTCCTCATCCCCCACAAACCTAATACAAAAAGTGCCATTTTCCAATCTTGCATATCAACCCAATTATAATTATGTTTGACAAAATATTGCAATCAGAAGTTGGCTCTGAAAAAATCACTGACATACCGATGAATAAAAGAATTATTCTCACCGCTTCATTCTTTGGCTTGGCGGCGGTGGTACTGGGTGCCTTTGGTGCACACGGTCTGGAAGATAAAATCAGCAACGATGACCTCGACGCTTGGAAGACCGCAGTGGATTATCAGTTTTACCATACATTGGCCTTGCTGTTTCTGGCGACCTTTTCGAGAGCGAAAAACACGTACATCCGGTTTTCCTTTGTTACGTTTACCTTGGGGATTTTGTTGTTTTCGGGCTCGTTGTATGTGCTGAGCACCCGTGTGATCACTGGTTTTGGGGCTGCTGCCATGCTGGGGCCGGTTACACCGGTGGGGGGGCTTTGCTTCATCTTGGGGTGGGTAGGGTTATTTGTGGCCACCATCAAGAACAAAGGGTAACACACCTGCCGTTTTTTTGAGTTTTGTATGCTGGAGTTTACTGACGGGAAGACAGAAGCACGTGTCACGCTGTTCGTCGAGGTGATATTACCTTTGGCTATCGCCAAGGCCTACACGTATCGGGTACCGTACGAATGGAATGCCGATGTCGCCGTAGGCAAACGCGTCATCGTGCAGTTTGGCAAAAGCAAAGTCTATTCCGCCATCGTCAGCCGGGTGGTAGATCGTTCCCCTTCGTTATATGAAGCGAAATACATCCTCGATATACTCGATGACTCACCCATAGTGGCAGGTGCGCAGCTCCGGTTATGGGATTGGATAGCATCCTATTACCTGTGTACGGTTGGAGAAGTGATGCAAGCCGCCTTGCCGGCCGCACTGAAGCTGGCTAGCGAAACCCGTATTATCGCTGCGCCCGATGTCGCCGCGGACCGCTCGGAATTGAACGACAAGGAATACCTTATCCTCGATGCGCTGGATGTCTCGCCTGAACTTAAGGTGAGCGATATCGTGAAGCTGTTGGGGCAGAAAAGTGTTTTTCCCTTATTGAAGCGGTTGCTCGACAAGGGGTTTATTTTGATTTCCGAAGAGGTAATGCCGAAATATACACCTAAAATGAAGGTGTTTGTAAGGTTGCATAGCGATTATACCGACAGCATAGGCCGTAAGACGCTGCTCGACTCGCTGGCTAAGGCACCCAAACAGCAGGACGCCGTGATGGCCTATCTCCAGCTAAGCCGCCAACAGACAGACGTGCCCAAGGCCGACATCATGGAGGCTAGCGGTTGCAGTTCGGCCATTATTGCCGCATTAGTCGAGAAGGGGGTCTTCCTCACCGAAGAGCGGGCAGTAAGCCGGCTGGCCGGCGAGGATGTGGAGGTGACGGGCGACTTTGCTTTCAATGAGGCCCAGTTGGCGGCATTCGACGGCATCAACCGGCAGTTTGCCGAAAAGGACGTGGTGTTGCTGCATGGCGTTACCGCCTCGGGAAAGACGCAGGTGTACATCCGACAGATGGAGGCGGCCGTGGCCCGGGGCCAACACGTCTTATACCTATTGCCCGAGATCGCGCTGACTACGCAGATTACCGAACGGCTGCGCAAGCACTTCGGCAACAAGCTGGGGGTATACCACTCGCGTTTCAACGACAATGAGCGGGCCGAAGTATGGCATAAAGTGCTCAACAACGAGTACCAGGTTATTGTAGGGGCACGTTCTGCCGTTTTCCTGCCCTTCCAGGCATTGGGGTTGATCGTGGTCGACGAAGAACATGAAACATCTTACAAGCAGTTCGATCCCGCACCGCGCTACCACGCGCGCGATACGGCGATTTACCTGGGCCACCTACATGGGGCCAAGGTATTGCTGGGTTCGGCGACACCAGCTGTGGAAAGCTTTTACAATGCCCGTGCGGGTAAGTACGGGCTGGTAACGCTTGCCCAACGCTACGGCGATGCCAAGCTGCCCGAAATCATAACCGTAGATATCAGCGAGGAGAGCCGTAAAGGCACTATGTTCTCCTATTTCAGCGCCACCCTGCTGCAGGAGATGGAAAAGGCATTGGCGGAAAAGCAGCAGGTAATCCTGTTCCAGAACAGGCGCGGGCATACACCGTTGTTGCAATGCAAAACCTGCGGCTATATTGCCAAATGCATCCATTGCGACGTGAGCCTTACCTACCATCGGAGCAGTAGCCAGCTGCATTGCCATTACTGTGGGTTTACGGAAGCACCCTTGCAGGTTTGTCCGGCCTGTGGCTCTACCCATATCGAAAGCAAGGGCTTCGGCACCGAACGGATAGAAGAAGAATTGGAAACGCTGTTGCCCCACGCGCGCGTTGGCCGCCTCGACCTCGACTCTACCAAGGGTAAATATGGTTTTGAGCGGGTGCTCACCGCGTTTGACGAGCAGCGGTACGATGTGTTGGTGGGTACGCAAATGGTAGCCAAAGGGCTCGACTTTGGCAAGGTCAGCGTAATCGGTATCATCAATGCCGATGGCCTTATCAATTATCCCGATTTCCGCGCCTATGAGCGTGCATTTTCGTTGCTGGCCCAAGTAAGCGGGCGCGCCGGGCGGCGAAACAGCAGTGGCAAGGTGGTTGTTCAATCCTATGCGCCCAGCCACCGCGTTATCCAGCAGGTGATTGGCAACGACTACGAAGGCATGTTCATGGCCGAGGTGGCGGAGCGGAAGAACTTCGGCTACCCGCCATTTTTCCGGCTGTTTAAAATCGATGTGAAACACAAGGAACAGCAGGCGGCCCACGAGGGCGCACTCCGCCTGGCAACGCAATTGCGGGAGGTGCTGGGACATCGGGTGTTCGGCCCGGAGGTGCCGCTTGTTGGGCGCGTGCGCAACTATTATATTTTCGGCATCCTACTCAAAATCGAGCGCGCAGGTACCAGCATCGCAAAAGTGAAGGAGCAAATCACCGCAGCATTGCTGCGGTTCGAAACCGACAAAGCCAATAGAGGCGTGCGGGTACAGGTGGATGTAGACCCTTATTGATTGATCAGCCCGAAGCTATATTGCAACGTAATGGCGGCAACAGGGGCGAAGAAATATTCCCATCGGTACCGCCGCACTTGGTCGGGCGCGCCGGTAAAGGTGTCGTCGCTGTAGTTATTTACCTTCTGGTAGGTATATGCAATATTGAAATTGGCCTCAATGCCTACTGCGACTCTTGGCACCACGTACACTTTTGCACCTACGAAAGGCGAGAATAGCAGCGCGTTTTTTGTGTCTTCGGCAAATACGGTAGCGTTGCCAAACCCACGTGTGTTGAGTTGCTGGAACATGAAACCCAAATCGCCCCCGAAATAAGGTTGGACACGGGAGTAGTTTACACTTTTTTCAACGCCCACTTTTAGCGCCGTATTGCGGAGTTTGCCGCTTACCTGTGGCAGGCAACCTTCGCACTCATTGTCAAACGCAATATCGTTTCGGAAATGGGCGGCTTGGAGCCGGTAACTGATTTGGTTGTCGTTTATTTTGAATAAAAGGCCGTTCAGATAGGATGTATGGTATTGCTGCTGTCCCGATGACTGGTTGAGCAATTGCGGAAACTGTTCGTATGCGTACGCGCGTACGGCGATGGTGTACCAGAAATCGGTGTTGAAATTGTACGTATTGCTTTTCGGGATAATCGGATCGGGATAGTGAACGGTATCGATGTTCGTCACCTGGGCTGACAATTGCACCGTTCCGAAAAACAGCAGAACAACCAAAAGTAAATACCTCATTCGTCGTTTCGTTTATACTGGGCGAAAATAATAAATAAAATCGGGTATCGATTCACCGCTGCGGTAATCTCGGCTAATCTGTGTATTTTTGGGACCATCATGGCATATAAGTTTATTGACAATTACCGTGAGCGCGGTGCACGCAAGCAGTTGGTGGAGCAGCTCAAGCGGCGAGGAATTGAAGACAAGCGGGTGCTGGCGGCTATTGGCAAAGTGCCCCGGCATTATTTTTTCGACGAAACCTTTTGGAACCAAGCCTACCGCGATATTGCTTTCCCGATTGGCGATGGTCAGACCATCTCACAGCCTTATACCGTGGCCTACCAAACCGAACTGCTGCATATCGAACGTGGTGACCGTGTATTGGAGATCGGTACGGGCTCCGGGTACCAGACCTGTATCCTGTTGGAGCTTGGGGCTGAGGTCTATACGATCGAGCGGCAGCAAAACCTCTATAACCGTACCATACAAGTATTGCCCTATATGGGTTACAAACCGCACTTCTTTTTGGGCGATGGGTCGAAGGGTGTTCCCAAGCACGCCCCCTATGATAAGATATTGGTCACGGCGGGGGCACCGTTTGTACCCGATGTGATGCTGAAACAGCTTCGCATTGGGGGGGTGCTGGTTATTCCGGTGGGCAGTGAGAAAGAGCAAAAAATGATGACCATCCTTCGGGTGGGTGAACAGGAGTACGAGCGGATAGAGCTGGATACGTTCCGGTTTGTACCGCTGGTAGGAGATAGTGCGTGGTGAAGTCGATTAAATTACGTGGAATGGAAGACATAGTGGGTGCCTACCGCAAAAATGTGGAAATGTGCGATGCGCGCATCGCACGTTTGCGTAGGTTGATAAATAGCAATTCGTTGCTGCGACTGGGGACCATTGTAGGTGGTGGCGCAGCGCTATTCGCTGCGGTACAGACCGAAAACGTATGGCTGGTTGTTGGCCTTTTCCTCCTTATCGTGTTGTGTTTCGTGGCGCTGGTGTGGCGGCAAAGTAAGTTGGAAGTGCAGAAGGCCTCGTGGGAGGATTTCCTTGCGGTAAACCAAAACGAGCTTGCAATGGCCGATGGCAAACCCAATAGGTACCCCGATGGCTCGGTCTATATGGACCGCAAGCACCCATATAGCGGCGACCTGGATATCTTCGGCCCGTCGTCTGTATTTGCCTTGATAAATAGGTGTGCCACGCCTCCGGGCAATCACCTGCTGGCCAAGTGGCTGTCTGCGCCAGCAGATGCGGATACCGTTGTAGGGCGGCAGGCGGTGGTCGATGAGCTGGCGGCGGATACGGCATGGTGCCAGCATTTCCAAACGGACCTGTTTTTCAACCTTGCCCAGCACAGTGATTTTAAGCAACAGTTTGCCGGCTTTCTGCAAGGGGGGCATACGTTGGAAAGTAAGTTCCTAAGACGCTACGTCGAAATCGTTCCTTGGCTGATGATATCCGTTGTCGGGCTAGCTATTTTCTGGCCACCGGCTACGGCATTGGCTATCTTCTTGGCGTTGGCCCACTTGCTGGCAGCGATGGCTTATGGCGGTAAAGTAGGTCGCATCGCCGGTCAGGTAGACCGGGCCGGACGGATTTTAGGCGCTTTCGCGAAATCATTTGAGCGGATTGAAACCCGCCGTTGGGAAAGCGGCCGGGCGCAGGCATTGATCGCGTCCCTGCAAGAACGGGACGGCGAAAAACCGGTTTCGGCGATTTTCGGAGAATTGGCCACGCTGATTGACCGGCTGGATTACCGGTTGAATATGCTGGTGGGGGGTGTGCTCAACATGGTGGCCCTGTGGGACTTCAGGCAGGTTTTTGCGGTGCTCGATTGGCGTGGGCGCTATGGCAGCCAGGTGTTGGCAGCGTTGGATGTGGTAGCCGCGTTCGAAGCGCTGGTGAGCCTGGCAACCCTCCGCCGTAACCATCCGCACTGGGCATTCCCGGAGGTGGTAGCATCAACGCAACCTTTTGTAACCGCTACCGACTTGTCGCACCCCCTCATTGCGCCGAAAACGGCCGTGCCCAATGACTACACGATGGATGGCCATCGGGTGGCACTCATCACGGGGTCTAACATGGCCGGGAAAAGCACGTTCCTTCGTGTCATCGGCACCAATGCGGTATTGGCTTTTTGCGGTGCGCCGATATGCGGCACCGGCATGCGGCTGTCGGTTTTCCATGTGGTGAGCTATATGCGCATTGCAGACTCGCTCAACGAAAGCACCTCTACTTTTAAGGCAGAGCTCAACCGGATCGAAGATGTGCTGAAGGCCGTGCGCACGCAGCCGGATACCTTTTTTCTCATCGATGAGATGCTGCGCGGTACCAACTCCAAAGACAAATACCTGGGGTCGAAGGCGATCATTAAGCGGCTGATAGCCGATGGTGGGGTAGGGATGGTGGCCACGCACGACCTCCAGCTAGCGAAGCTGGCGGAGGAGTACCCGGGCAGGCTGGCCAACTTCCATTTCGATATCCAGGTACAGGAGGGGGAGATGCTTTTTGACTACAAGCTCAAACCGGGCGAATGCACGATTTTCAATGCGTCGTTGCTGTTGAAGAATATCGGCATCGATGTGGTAGAATAGCGGCATCAGCGTTTCATCACCCGTGCCAGCTCCCGCTTCGAGTCGCGCTCCTTGATAGCATCCCGCTTGTCGAAATCCTTCTTGCCCTGCGCCAGTGCAATTTCCACTTTGGCAAAACCCCGTTTGCTGATAAACATGCGCAGCGGAACGATGGTGAAGCCACGCTCGTCGGCCTTCGTTTTTAGTTTTTTGAGTTCTTTTTTGGTGAGCAGCAGCTGTCGGTCGCGCTTGGCCTCATGGTTGTAAAATGAACCGTGTGAGTACTCGGCGATGTGCATATTGCGTATATACAGGTCGTTTTCAAAAAACGAGCAGAAGGCATCGTTGATATTGGCTTTGCCCTCCCGTATGGATTTGATTTCCGTACCAAGGAGTCGGATGCCAGCAATGTAGGTGTCGAGTACGTGGTACTCGAAGTATGCCTTTTTATTTTTGATATGGATATCTGAAGAGAGGGCCATGTTAGTCGTTCGTCTTAAGTCGTTCGTATCGTGCTGGCGGCCAAGACCGTTACACCGGTTTGCAATAAATGTTCTGTGCCACCTTATCCGAGATGTTGATTTTCGTGCCTTCGATTTCCAAGGCGATCGAGTGGTCAAAATCGTACCGGTGCAGCATGGCCACTTCGCTATGGATGCCCATCCCGATTTGGCTTACGTATTGGAGAAACGACGGACTGTTGTCTTTGACGGCGATGATGGTATATCGGTTGCCTACGGCCGTTTCGGCGAGCGTGAGCCGCGCTTCATGGATGTAATCGCCATCGGCATTGGGGATGGCGTCGCCATGCGGGTCGAATTGGGGGAACCCTAGGAACCGGTCGAGCCGCTCCACCAATTTTTCGGATTTGATGTGTTCCAATTGCTCGGCGATATCGTGCACCTCGTCCCAACTGAACCCCAGCTTGTCAAACAAGAACGTTTCCCATAGCCGGTGCCGCCGGATGATGGCCACGGCCAGGTTCCGGCCGGTGTCGGTGAGGGTTATTTTGCCATACTTCTCGTAATTGACCAACTGTTTTTCCCGTAGCTTCTTCAACATATCGGTAGCCGTAGCCGGGCGCACGTTCAGTTTGCCGGCCAGTTGGTTGGTTCCCGCTTCGCCCGCACCATCGTGCTCGGCGGTGATGCGGAGCAGCGCCTTCAAGTAATTTTCCTCGGTATCCGATAGCATAGCGGCAAAGGTAGGGAAATTGTTAAGAAAAAATATTTTTGGCTTTCCCCAAAAAAATGCAATATCTTACAGAAAAATTAGCACATCATGGATACCCATCGCTTTACCATCGGCATTGAGGAAGAATACATGGTGATGGACCCTATAAGCCGTGAGCTCAAATCGCACGACCAAAAAATCGTTGAGCTCTCTCAGAAAATCCTTAAAGACCGGGTGAAAGCCGAAATGCACCAAGCGGTTGTTGAGGTAGGTACGTCTATTTGCAACCATATCGATGAGGCACGTGAGGAGGTACGGCTGCTGCGTACCACGGTGGCCGATATTGCCGGCGAGCTTGACCTGATTGTAGGTGCTTCGGGTACCCATCCGTTTTCGGAATGGGAGCGGCAATTGATTACCGACAATCCACACTATTTCGAGATCATCAACGAGATGCAGGACGCTGCGCGGTCCAACCTCATCTTCGGGTTGCATGTGCATGTGGGCATGGAGAGCCGGCAGATGGCGGTACATATCGCCAACTCCGCGCGGTATTTCCTGCCCCATATTTTTGCGCTCTCCACCAATTCTCCCTTTTGGGAGGGGCGCAATACCGGTTTCAAGTCATTCCGCACAAAGGTGTTCGACAAATTCCCGCGCACGGGTATCCCCGATTACTTCGAATCCATCGAGGAGTACGATAGCTACATCAACCTGCTCATCAAAACCAACTGCATAGACAACGCGAAGAAAGTATGGTGGGACCTGCGCGTGCATCCGTTTTACAACACCATCGAATTCCGTATCTGCGATGTGTCGCTTACCATACAGGAAACCACCGCCCTGGCCGCCCTTTTCCAAGCGGTCTGCGTGAAGTTGCACAAGTTGCGTTCGCAAAACATGAGCTACATGATCTACAAGCGATCGTTGGTCAATGAAAACAAATGGCGGGCATCGCGCTACGGGCTTGACGGGCAATTGATCGATTTCGGTAAGGAGATGGAGGTCAACACGCGGATATTGATTTACGAACTGCTCGATTTCGTTGACGACGTGGTCGATGCCCTCGGAAGCCGTGAAGCCATCGCTTTCGTGCCCCGTATATTGGAAAACGGTACCGGGGCCGACCGCCAGTTGGCCGTGTATGAAGATACCAGGAACTTGGTGGCAGTGGTTGATTTCGTTTGCGACCAGTTCCTTGCCTAGGTTTTTATTCCTTTTATTACCTTTGCCGCATGAACCGACCCGGATGCGATATGCGGATAGCGCTGCTGGACTTCAACAACGGATACCCCAACCAGGGGATGGCCAATATACATGCTATTGTGCAGCGCTATGCTATGGAAAAAGGGCTGCGGCTCGATGTCGACGTTTTCGATGTGCGCCAGCGGCATGAAGTGCCCGATTTATCGTACGATGCGTACATTTCTAGCGGCGGGCCCGGTTCGCCTCTGGATGATACCGCAGGTGAAGCCCGGTATTTCAAGCTGATTGGCGACCTGATGGCCCATAATAGCAACGTCATATCCACTGCCGAACGGAAATTCGCTTTTTTTATCTGCCACGCCTTCCAATTGGCATGCAAGCATTTCGGGGTGGGCACCTTATGTAGGCGCAAGTCTACCGCTTTTGGCGTATTTCCTGTTCACAAAACACTCATAGGTAAGTCTGAGGATATATTTACGGGGCTGCCGGATCCGTTCTACGCTATTGACAGCCGCGAATGGCAAGTGGTAATGGCCGATACGGGCCGCCTGCATAGGGACGGCATGGCCGTGTTGGCCATTGAAAAGGAACGACCGCATGTGCCGCTCGAACGCGCGGTGATGGCTGTCCGGTTTTCACCAGAAATGATCGGTACGCAATTCCATCCCGAGGCCGATGCGGAGCGGATGTGCGCGCACCTGTTGGAGGCACGGCAGCGGCGGGCGGTGATGGAGCAGCACGGCGAGGCTAAGTATAACGATATGTTGCAATGTTTGGCAGATCCCAAGAAGATTGCGCTTACCCAGCGCGCGGTGCTGCCGGCATTTTTGGATGCCGCCCTGCATGCACGCATCGAGCTCCGCGATGCGGTGGTCTAAGTAATCGATATCCACCATGGTCCCATCCATCCGCAGGGCGTTTAATACCCGCTTTTCAGCAGCGAACTATCAGCGACTGTTGGCTTTATTGGATAGCCCGCATCCGGGAGCACGTGGTTTCCGTGTGGCAGAAACCCCCGTGTTCGTGCCCCGCGCGCTTACCGAAAGGCTGGTAGCGGCATGCGAAGGGATCGTGGATGAACTGATTGCTCCCGGTTTCTCCCGGCTTACCGATCGTGCCATCCCGCCCCATTTGCGCGTGCCGGGCCAGGAAAATCACAGCGAGGTGTTTTGTTTGGATTTTGCCGTCTGTCTTGATGACGCCGGGCACCCGCTGCCGCAACTCATCGAATTGCAGGGATTTCCTACCGTGCTCTTTTTCCAGGCAGCGCTAGCGCGTGCATACCGGCAATGCTACGACATCCCGGTTGGCTTTGACAACTATTTCAATGGCTACGATGATGAAAGCTACAAACGTTTGCTGGGGCGGATGCTCTTGGGTGGCCATGCACCCGAACATGTCATTCTATTGGAGGTAAATCCCCACGCCCAAAAAACCAAGCTCGATTTTTATCTTACGGAAGGTGCGACCGGCATACGGCCCGTCTGTATTTCGGAGCTCTTTCGGGAGGGAAAGGCCTACTATTATTTCCGCGACGGACAGCAGACACCCGTAAAGCGCATCTACAATCGGTTGATTGCGGAAGACTTGCAGTCGCAGAAGGGACAGTTGCCCCGGTTTGCCGACATCACCGGGCCGGCGGAGGTGGAATGGATTCCACACCCCAATTGGTTTTATCGCATCAGTAAATATACGCTGCCGGGCCTATCATCGCCCTACGTGCCTGAAACCCGCTTTCTCCATGAGGTGCCTGTGATTCCCCGCGATCTTGGAAATTATGTATTGAAACCACTATATTCGTTTGCCGGGCAGGGTGTAATCGTAGATGTGCGGGAGGCCGATATCGCCGCTATCGACGACCCTACTCAGTGGGTTTTGCAGCGTAAGGTTAGCTATGCACCGGTGGTTGATACACCGACCGGCAAGGCCATCTGTGAATTGCGGATGATTTACTGTTGGGAGCCGGGGGCCGCGCGCCCGGTATTGGTCAATAACCTGGCCCGTCTGAGCAAAAGCAACCTGATCGGTGTCCGCTATAACACGGATGTGGATTGGGTGGGAGCGGGGATCGGTTTTTTTGAGCAGGGCTAAGATAGGGATAGCGATCAAAAAGAAGCGCCGGGAGTTTCCTCTTCCGGCGCCGGCTTGTATTTCGGAATATCTCGTCCCTTCTTAGGCATTCACGCCAAGTTCTTCGGCCATGGCCTTGCCGATTTCGGCTGGCGATTCAACCACGCGGATACCACATTCGCGCATGATTGCCATTTTGGCGGCAGCGGTATCATCCGCACCCCCCACGATGGCACCGGCATGGCCCATACGGCGTCCCGGAGGCGCTGTTTGGCCCGCGATGAACCCAACTACCGGTTTGGTACCGTTTTCTTTGATCCAACGTGCAGCTTCGGCTTCCATGCCACCGCCGATTTCGCCGATCACAATGATGCCTGCCGTTTCCGGATCGTTCATCAGCAATTCCACCGCTTCTTTGGTGGTGGTGCCGATGATGGGGTCGCCACCGATACCGATGGCCGTTGTAATGCCCAACCCGGCTTTGACAGTTTGGTCTACCGCCTCGTAGGTAAGCGTACCCGACTTGGATACCACACCTACTGAACCTTTCTTGAAGATGAAGCCGGGCATGATGCCAATCTTCGCTTCATCAGCGGTGATGATACCGGGGCAGTTCGGGCCAATAAGTCTTGAGTTTTTATCGCTCAGGTACGATTTTACCTGGATCATATCTTTGGTGGGGATACCCTCCGTAATACAGACGATGACGCCGATACCTGCAGCCGCAGCTTCCATAATGGCATCGGCAGCAAATGCCGGCGGCACGAAAATAATCGATACATTGGCACCGGTTTTTTCGACGGCGTCTGCAACCGTGTTAAACACCGGGCGTTCGAGGTGCGTTTGGCCGCCCTTACCCGGCGTAACACCACCGACCACATTCGTGCCGTATTCAATCATCTGAGAAGCGTGGTACGTGCCTTCGTTGCCCGTGAAACCCTGTACGATTACTTTCGAATCCTTATTTACTAATACACTCATTGTTCTGTTTTTTGCACCGCAAACTTAGCTAAAATTGCGTGGATATGCAAGCTGGGAAAACTGTCGTTTTAGGTGTTGAGCTGGAGCTTGGCATAAAACTCCCACAGCACAATACCAACGGATACCGCGATGTTGAGGGAATGCTTGGTGCCCGATTGGGGAATTTCGACGCAGCTATCCACCATGGCCATCACCTCATCTGACACGCCATGTACCTCGTTGCCGAATACCAATGCATATTTTTCGGTAGAGGAGGGTGCGAATTGGTGGAGCGCGCAGCTGCCCCCGGCTTGTTCAACGGCCACGATACGGTATCCTTCATCCTGGAGTTGCTGGATGGCCCGTGCGGTGTCAGTGATGTGTTGCCATGCCACGGACTGGGTAGCACCGAGCGCGGTTTTTTCGATTTCGCGGTGGGGCGGGGTGCCGGTGATGCCGCATAATACGATCTGCTCCAGAGCAAATGCATCCGCCGTGCGGAACGCCGAACCGACGTTATGCATGCTGCGCACATTATCGAGTACCAACGTAACCGGAAGCTTCGTCTGGTTTTTGAACGTTTCGATAGAGGGGCGTTTCAACTCATCCATGGATAGTTTTACGTGCATGCGATTTGTCTTTTGTTGGGTCATACAGCATTCATGCATGAATTTTTTGCATGGGGCAAAGATAAGGAAAGTCTGCTTTCCAAACTTTCTCTAAGTTTGTTTTGAATATTAAAAAGAAGATAGTAAATTTGCGGACTGAAAATTGATAGGAAAATTTAGCTCATATAAATGGCAAATCATAAATCATCACTTAAAAGAATCCGTTCCAACGCTGCGAAGCGTCTGAGAAACCGTTACCAAGCAAAGACGACCCGTAATGCAATCAAGAAATTGCGGAACACCACGGATGCGACCGAAGCAAAGGCATTGTTGCCGCGCGTAGTTTCCATGCTGGATCGCTTGGCCAAGAAAAACGTTATCCACAAGAACAAAGCTTCCAATAACAAATCGAAGCTGACCAAACTTGTGAACAGCCTGTCATAATAAATACTACAGATACAATAAGGGAAAGCCGCCTCGTTTGAAACGAGACGGCTTTTTTCGTGTGCTTTAATCCGCCTTTCATTCCTTCTTCCGTGCAGCTTCCAGCACTTGCTGTAATTTTGCCTGGTCGTGCAGGTAAGGCTCCAAGTCCAGTAATTCCACTTTACGGAAGTCAATCGGGTGGCTCTCGCTCTGCAAGGAGATGTATCCGCTTTTCAGCACTTTCCCGTCCTGTTTTACTGCGGGGTCATAATTGGATACGCTACCGCCGCCTATCTGTGGTTTGTAATACGTCAGCACCGTATCGCCTTCGATGATGTGGTGCACCACGGAGTCGGCCAACACCAGGAACTCGGCGGTTACCCACTGGTCGCCATGGTAGGTCTTAGACGTGGAGTTGATACAGTGCGGGGTAAACAGCTCACCATCCTTTTCCATCACCACGTTGGTGCCCGGTGTGCACAGGTTGCTCGTGGTCCGTTCGTTGGTGCCGTCGCCACCGAGGAGCTGCCCTTCGATCGAGATGGGGAAATCTTGGTCTTTCAGCATGGTCTGGGGGTCTTGCCCGTGGAGCATGGCCCCGCTGTTGCGCCAGGCCCAACCTTCACCACCCGGCGCCTGTTCACCCGTAAAACGGTACTCCACGCGGAGCAGGTAGGCAGAATAGGGGGTATTGTAGTGGATGTGGCCGTATTGGAAATCGAAATCGGTATAGCCATCGTAGCGCACTTTCATCAGGCCGTCTTCCACCCGGAACGTATTGGCATAGTTCTCGCCAACTTCATGCTTGGCTATTTTCACGGTCCAGTCGTTGAGGTCCTTCCCGTTGAAAAGCTGTACCCATTCTGGTTCTTCTTCTTTACAGGCACTTGCCGCCGTTGCCAAGGCGATAGCGATTATCAGTGTTTTTTTCATAATCTTCGATAAAAATGTAAAATAAACAATTTGTTAGACGCGATGAAGATACTAATAAATCAGAAAAACCATCATCAAATCCCATCGCTCACTTTTTTGAAGGGTTGTCATTTATAAGATAGACAACTTTTACCGACGTAGTAGCAAAGGATTCTATAGAACTTGTTTGCTAAAAATATTAGTGTTAACTTTGGTGTCCCCATTGGGTAGGACATGGCAGCGGCAAGCGAAAACACACGTCAATTAATCGATCGGCTCAAGCAGGATATCCTGCGCTTGCAGGGGTGTATCCCATCCGATGCTGCGCCTACGCAGATCGGTCTTGGTCCGATCGAGAACGCTTTCCCCCACGCCGCTTTCCCGTCCTTCGGCGTCCACGAGTTCATTTCCAGCAGCCGGGAAGAAAGTGCGGCCACCAGTGGTTTCATGGGTGGGTTGCTGGCGGTGCTCATGGGCGGTGGCGGGGTTTGTCTCTGGATCAGCACCTCAAGGATGCTGTTCCCGCCTTCCTTGGGTGCCTTCGGCGTAGCGGCAGACCGTGTCGTTTTCGTGGAGGTGGCCCGTGAGCGGGATGTGCTGTGGGCCACCGAGGAAGCCCTCAAATGCAATGGCCTGGCCGCCGTGGTGGCCGAATTGCAGGAGATGGACTTTGCACAGTCGCGCCGATTGCAGCTGGCCGTAGAGAAAAGCCGGGTAACCGGGTTGATGCTGCGGAGCTGCCCCCGTATCGTCGGCGCTACGGCCTGCGCGGCCCGCTGGCGCATCGCGCCGCTGCCCAGCCTGCCGCCCGCTGGCCTACCAGGCATTGGTTTCCCGCGGTGGGAGGTGGAGTTGCTGAAAGTGCGCAACGGTAACCCCGGTTGCTGGCAGTTGGAGTGGGCCGAAGGAGGTTTCGTGCCCCTTACGAAACCTACGCACATAACCCCCGCATCCAACCGGATGAAGAAAATCAGCTGATATGGGAAAGCGCTTCGCATCGATCTGGTTCCGCTACCTCACCACAGACAGGTATGCCATCCGTAAGCCCGGCCTGCGCGCAGTACCCTTCGCGCTGGCGGCACCGGTACACGGCCGTATGGTCATCACCGAGGCAAATGCGGTAGCCGAAGCGCAGGGGGTCACCCCCGGCATGGTGGTAGCCGATGCCATGGCGTTTCTACCTGTACTGGAGGTGGCCGATGCACGGCCGGGGCTGGCAGCCGGGCTGCTAAAGGTACTTGGCCTGTGGTGCATCCGCTATACACCCGTCGTGGCCGTGGTGCCGCCGGACGGCCTCACCCTCGATATCAGCGGCTGTGCCCACCTATGGGGCGGTGAACGCAGGTACCTGAAAGACATCGTATCCCGGTTGCGGTCGCGGGGTTTCCACGTGCGGGTGGCCGTTGCCGGCACCATCGGCGCCGCCTGGGCAGTGGCCCGTTTTGGTAGGGAGATACCCCTTGTTAAAAGCGGTGGGGAGGCCGATGTGCTTCGATCCCTGCCTCCTGCCGCGCTCCGGCTGGAGCCGGAAGTGACGGCGAAACTGCATAAGCTGGGGTTGCGTACGATCGGCAGTTTCATGCACATGCCACCGTCCGTGCTGCGCAGGCGCTTCGGCGACGGCCTCCCCCTGCGCCTGCGGCAGGCATTGGGCGAGGAAGATGAGCCTATGGTGCCCCTCCGGCCCATACCGCCCTACGTGGAGCGGCTACCCTGCCTTGAACCCATCCGCACGGCAGCAGGGATCGAAATCGCGATACAGCGGTTGCTGGAACCGCTCTGCAAGCGGATGTCGGGCGAGGGCAGGGGCCTGCGGGCGGCGAGTCTTGCCAGCCACCGCCTGGACGGAAAGGTGGTGCAGGTGGGGATTACCACCAGCCGCGCCACGGCCAGCCTGCCGCACCTGGTAAAGCTGTTCGGGCTCAAAGTGCCCCAGATCGAACCCGCGCTGGGTATTGAGCTGTTTGTGCTGGAAGCATCCAGCGTGGAAGATGCCGACCCGGTGCAGGAAGCGCTGTGGAGCAGCACCACGGGACTGGAAGACACGGCACTGCCCGAGCTCATCGATCGGCTGAAAGGCCGGGCGGGGATACGGGCCGTCTACCGCTACCTGCCCGACGAGCATCACTGGCCCGAACGGACCTTCCGCGAGGCTTCCTCCATCACGGAGCTGCCGTCCACTGGCTGGAAAAGTGACAGGCCGCGGCCTACGCGGCTATTGCCCCAACCTGAATCCATCGAAGTAACGGCCCCGATACCGGATTATCCGCCCATGCTGTTCCGTTACAGGGGCGTGGCGCATCCCATCAAGCGGGCCGACGGGCCGGAGCGCATCGAGCGCGAATGGTGGCTGGACCCCGGCGAACACCGGGATTATTACTGTGTTGAAGATGATAAAGGCAGGCGCTACTGGATTTTCCGCGCCGGGCACTACGGCGATGACAGTTCCCGGCAATGGTTTCTGCATGGATTTTTCGCTTAGAAAGGGAAACGTATGGCCTATGTGGAATTGCAGGTAACAACGAATTTCAGCTTCCTCCGCGGGGCTTCGCACCCCGATGAACTGGTAGGGCGGGCTGCGGCATTGGGTTACCGCGCCGTGGCCGTTACCGATCGCAACAGCTTCGCGGGCATCGTGCGGGCACATGTGGCAGCCAAGAAGCACGGTATACACCTCATCCCGGGCTGCCGGCTCGACCTCATGGATGGCCCCAGCCTGCTGGCTTATCCGACCAACCGCGAAGCCTACGGGCGGCTCTCCCGGCTGCTTACCAAAGGCAACCGCCGGGCTGAGAAAGGGCAATGCCGCTTGTTCAAAGCCGATATTTTCGAATATAGCGAAGGCATGTACTTCATCGCTGTGCCGCCCGATAACCTCACGCCTGCATTTGAACTGGAACCGGATTATGTGCGGCATATTACGACATACCGCGAGGCACTGGGCGGCGCTTTCTGCCTCGGTGCCGTGCGCACCTATACGGGCGACGATGCCAAGAAGCTGTTCCGTATCCACCAATTGTGCACAGCGCTGGATATGCCCATGGTGGCCCTCAACGATGTGCATTACCACGTGCCGGAACGGCGGGAATTGCAGGATGTGCTGACCTGCATCCGGGAGAAATGCACCATCCAGACCGCAGGCTATCGCCTGCATCCCAATGCAGAGCGCTGCCTAAAGCCCCCCGACGAGATGGAGCGCCTGTTCCGGCAGTACCCCGAAGCCATCCGGAATGCGGCAGCCATTGCCGATGCCTGCCGTTTTTCGCTGAATGAGCTGGAATACGTATACCCCGAAGAACTGGTGCCAGAGGGGCGTACGCCACAGGAGGAGCTCACCCGGCTGACGTGGAAAGGTGCTGAAGCGCGTTATCCGGCAGGTATCCCGGATAACGTGCGGGAATCCATTGCCATGGAACTGGCCTTCATCGCCCGGAAAAACTATGCTTCCTACTTCCTCACGGTACACGACTATGTGCGGTTCGCGCGCTCGCGCGATATCCTCTGCCAGGGGCGGGGGTCTGCCGCCAACTCCACGGTATGCTATTGCCTGGAAATCACATCGGTCAATCCGGTCGAAACCCGGTTGCTGTTTGCCCGGTTTATGTCGGATGCCCGCGACGAACCGCCCGATATCGACGTGGATTTCGAGCACGAGCGGCGGGAGGAGGTCATCCAATACATCTACGAAAAGTATACCCGCGACCGGGCGGCCATCGTGGCTACGGTAACGCATGTGCATGCCCGGGGTGCCGCGCGTGATGTGGGCAAAGCGATGGGGCTGTCGTTGGATGCCGTGGGGCGGCTCGCCGGCACGGTCAGCAGCCATTGGGATAATTATATCGATGAGCAGTTGCTGGCGGAGCAGGGGTTCAATCCCCACGACCCGCACCTGCGGAAGGTGCTGCAACTCATTGATCAATACAGCGGTTTCCCGCGCCAACTGGGGCAGCATACTGGCGGGTTTGTCATCACGCAGGGCCGGCTGGACGAGCTGTGCCCCATCATCAATGCCCGGATGGAAGACCGCACAAACCTCGAATGGAACAAGGATGACCTCGAAGCCCTCGGGTTCCTGAAGGTCGATGTGCTGGGCCTCGGCATGCTCACCTGCATCCGCAAGGCATTCGACCTGGCCAAACAACATTACGGCCGTGACCTCACGCTGGCCAATGTCCCCCAGGAGGAATCGGAAGTGTACGACATGATCTGCCGTGCCGATACGCTGGGCGTGTTCCAGATCGAAAGCCGCGCCCAGATGTCCATGCTACCACGGCTGAAACCCCGCAAGTTTTACGACCTGGTCATCGAGGTGGCCATCGTGCGGCCGGGCCCGATACAGGGCGACATGGTGCATCCCTACCTGCGGCGGCGCAACAAAGAGGAACCGGTAGACTATCCTTCGGAAGAAATCAAGGGTATCCTGAAAAAAACGGAAGGCGTTCCTTTATTCCAGGAGCAGGCGATGGAAATCGCCATCGTCGCCGCGGAATTTACGGCTGCCGAAGCCGATGAACTCCGGCGTAGCATGGCCACCTTCAAGGCCAAGGGGCAGGTTTCTGCCTTCCATGAAAAGATGGTTACCGGTATGGTTAGGAAGGGATATACGGAGGAGTTCGCCAACCGCGTATTCAAGCAGTTGGAAGGTTTCGGTAGCTATGGCTTCCCCGAAAGCCACGCCGCTTCCTTTGCCCTGTTGGTCTACATATCCTCGTGGCTCAAATGCTTTTATCCGGATATCTTCGCGGCATCCCTGCTCAATAGCCAGCCCATGGGCTTTTACCAACCTGCACAGATCATCATCGACGCCCGCAAGCACGGCATCGAGGTGCGCCCCGTAGATGTAAACCACTCCTGGTGGAACCACACGCTGGAAGGCCAATCCGGTGTGGAACACCATGCCCTGCGCCTCGGTTTCCGGCAGGTGAAAGGACTATCGGAGGAAGACAGCGAGCGATTGGTCAATGGCCGTGGGAATGGGTATACCACACTCCCGGCATTGGTCGATGCCGGCGTTTCGCTGGTCGCCATGGAGCGGCTGGCCGACGCGGATGCGTTCCGTTCGATGGGGTTTGACCGCAGGCCGGCCCTGTGGATGGTTTCGGCGTTGAAGGATAGGCCCGTGGTCCTGTTTGCGGGGCAGCCCTCGGAATGCACCAAAGAGGGGCAGATTGCGTTGCCGCTGATGACGCCGGGTGAGCACGTGGTGCAGGATTACGCCAGCACGGGGCTGTCTGTCAAGGCACATCCCGTAAGTTTCCTGCGCGAAAAGCTCGATTTGCTACGCGTGACGCCCACAGGCAACTTGCCCACCATGAAAGATGGGATGTTTGTGAAGGTATGCGGGATGATCACCGTGCGGCAGCGGCCCGGTACGGCCAAGGGGGTGCTGTTCGTTACCGTTGAGGATGAAACCGGCTTTGCCAACCTCGTGGTGTGGGGCCTCATGTTCGAGAAGTACCGCCGCGAAATCCTGCAGGCCCGCCTGCTGCTGGTCACCGGCAAGCTGCAGATCGAGGGGGAGGTCATCCATGTGATCGTGAATCACTGCACCAACCTCAATGGCTGGCTGCGCGGCCTGGCCACACCCGAAGGGATGGATGCTGCCGGGGTATTCCACAAGGGGAGGAACTTCCAATAAACATTCTCGTCTTTCCCTTGTTATACCAGTAAAAATTATGATGGATATGCCCAAACCCATGACGCCGCTATCGAAGGTCATTGTGCGGCTGGAAGAAAAAGGTTACGGCCGCGAACTCCTGATAACGGAGGGGGGAGCCCGCTTTGGAGAGGAGGGGCGGCTGTATGCCCCTACGCAACTTACCATTGTGAAGGTGTACCGGTTTGAAGGCGAATCGGACCCGGCCGATATGTCGGTGGCCTATGCCATCCGCTCAGACGATGGCCAACGCGGCTTTTTGGTGAGTGCTTACGGCACCTACTCCAATCAGGATAATCCTTATTATGACGACTTTATTCGTAGTGTACCCGTAAACGAACAGGAAGATTTGTAGTGTAGAGAAAATAAAAATAAAAAAATTACAAAAAAATTAGGAGTTTGTTAAAAATCTCCTAAATTTGTGGTCATTCATGTGTGCAGCCATTTGCGTAGTGCCCTGCATCCCTTGCGGGGCCACGCATTTGGTATTTTGCCTCCCCCTTTTAACTTTTCGTTTTTCCGTTTTCTTGTTTTTCAGACAATCCCTTTCTTGTTCGCATCAAATTTGAGCATGATGAAAAGCAGCACGGTGAAACTCCATAGGGAAGAACCACCGTAGCTGATGAAAGGCAACGGGATGCCGATGATGGGTACAATGCCGATGGTCATGCCGATGTTGATGGCAAAATGGAAAAAAAGGATGCTTGCCACACCGTAAGCATAGATGCGGGCAAAGGCGGTGCGTTGGCGCTCGGCAATATTCACGATGCGCAACAGGAGGGTGAGGTAGATGCCGATCACGACCATCGATCCGACGAACCCCCATTCCTCACCGACGGTGCAGAAGATGAAATCCGTACTTTGTTCGGGTACGAAATTGTATTTGGTCTGTGTGCCCTGCAGATACCCCTTCCCCCAGAATTGGCCGGAGCCAATGGCAATCATCGATTGGTTGAGGTTATACCCCTCTCCGCGGGGATCGTCTATTTTACCCAAAAGTACATCAATACGGTTGCGCTGGTGCGATTGCAGCACATTGTCATAGACAAACTCTACACAAAGCACGTATACGAATGCGATGGCAAAAAGGACGATTAAGCTGGTGATGATTTTCCGTTTTTTCCTGAAATAGTAAATGCCCAGCCCAATGACCACGGCCACCCCACCGATAACCGCCCATTGATTGAATGCCAGGGTGAGCACGAACAGCAGGATGGCAAGCGCACCGAATAGCATCCAAGGCCCTGAAATATACCCCTCCCTATAAAACACGAATACCAATGCAAAAAAGGCCAATGCCGACCCGGTATCCGGTTGCAGTAGCACCAGCAACACCGGTAACGCCACGAGGGTTGCCCCGGTAAACAGCGTTTTCAGGTTGGGTGTTTTCGTGCTGTGGGCGCTCAGGAAGCGGGCCAACAGCAGACACGTGGCCAGCTTGGCAAATTCGGAAGGCTGTAGGCGGAAGCTACCGATGGGAATCCACGCCTGGTTTCCACCCACATTGCGCCCCACGATCAGCACGGTGATCAGCAACAGGATGGTGATGGCATATAAGACAGGCGAGAAAGAACTGTAAAACTTGGCGTCTACGATGAGGATGGCAACAGCCAGCAGCATGGCCGAGAAAATATAGATGGACTGCTTGCCGTAGTTGGTTTCCATGCTGAACAGCCCCGGATGTTCGGGATCGAACACAGCCGCATGGATATTGAACCAGCCGATGGCGCAGAGCAGGAGCCATAGCACCACGGTGAACCAGTCAACTTCGCCGCCAAAAAACCTATTCCGATGTGGATTACTCATGCCGGCTCGCTATTAGGCTATGGTGAACGAATAGGGTCTCCCCATCGGGTTCTTTCCGGGGCTCGATGGGCCGCTGCCGCTTCGGTGCTACATTGACGGATTCAGCCGGCTTTTTGGGCTCTTGCTTGGGCAAGAGGTCTGCGTTATAAATCCGGTCTTGGATGTGCTTGGGTATGGTGACCGTATCTTTCAAGTATTGCTCCACCAGCATGCTGGCGATGGGTCCGGCCCAAACGCCGCCGTATCCTGCATTTTCGACCACCACCGCAATGGCGATTTTGGGGTTCTCACGTGGTGCAAAGGCGAAGAATACCGCGTGGTCGGCCCCATGCGGGTTTTGGGCGGTACCCGTTTTGCCACACATCTCGATGTCGGCGATCCGTACGGAATAACCTGTGCCGCCCTGCACATTGACCGCCCGGCTCAGCCCTTCTACCACAGGTTCATAGTACTTCGCATCCACGCCGGCCGATATCTGTTCGGTAAATTCGGGTTTGACGATTTTCTTTTCACCGATGGCTTTGACGAGGTGCGGCCGGTAGTAAAAGCCCCGGTTGGCTACGATGGCCATGATGTTGGCCATCTGCAGGGGGGTAATGCCCATTTCGCCCTGACCGATGGATAGGGAAATATTGTAGCCCGATCCCCAGCGTGCGTTTCCATAGCGCTTGGTGTAGTAGTCGGCCGTGGGCAGCAGGCCATCCTGTTCGCCGGGCAAGTCAATCCCCAGCGGCTGCCCGATGCCGAACTTCATGGTGGCCTCGCGCCACAGGGTATACGCCTCGGTAGAAGGCAAGTTGCGGTGGTCGATCATGCGGGCGTAGGTGTACCCGAAGTAGGTGTTGCACGAACGCTGGATGGCGGTAACCAAGGGGATGGAGCCATCCACGTGTGTACAACGCATAATAGCCCGGCCACCGCCGTAACGGTACCCGCCCGGGCAGTTGAAGATGGTGCTCGCTTCGATCAGGCCCGCTTGTTGGGCGGTGAGTGCCGCAACCACCTTGAATACCGATCCCGGCGGGTATTGGGCCTGGATGGGGCGGATGAACATCGGCTTGTAGGGGTCGTGCAGTAATTGCATGTAGTTGTTGCCCCGCTCGCGGCCTACCATCATGTTGGGGTCGTAGCCCGGGCTGCTCACAAATGTCAGGATTTCGCCGGTAGCGGGCTCAATGGCCACCACACTGCCTATTTTGTTGCGCATGAGTTTCTCGGCGAGGATCTGCAAGTCCCTGTCGAGCGAAGATACCAAGCCATCGCCCGCTACGGCCAGTGTGTCGTATTTGCCGTCGGCAAACGACCCTTGGGGGCGGTTGAAAGCATCGACCATGACGTTCTTTATGCCGCGTTGCCCCCGAAGGAGTTCTTCGTACGCCCGTTCCACACCGCTGGCCCCGATGTAGTCACCCGGTCGGTAAAATCCGTTGGAACGTTCGATATCGCGGTCGTTCACTTCCTGGATATAGCCCAGGAACTGGGCCGCAATGCTATCGGGATAGCTGCGCACCGTCCGGTTCTGTACATAGAATCCGCGGAATTTGTACAGGTGTTCCTGCAGTTTGGCATAAGCGGTTGCCGGTATCTGTTTTTCAAATTGGGATGCTTTGTAAGGGGAGTAGTCACGGGCGGTTTTCATCCGCTTGTCAAACCCCTCCCGGTCGATGCCAACGAGCTCGCATAGCAGCGCGGTATCGAGATCCTTCACCTCGCGGGGCGTTACCAAGAGGTCATACACCGGCTCGTTCTGCACGAGTACCTGCCCGTTGCGGTCGAGGATGACGCCGCGTGCGGGGTAAATGACCATTTTTCGGAGCACATTGTTGTTTGCCGACAACAGGTAGCTTTTGTCGATCAACTGCAAGTAAAACAGCCGGGACGCGATGACGATGGCGATGGCGATGAATATACCCTGTATAATGTATTTTCGCTCAAAAAATGCGTTCATTTATGTGGATATGCCTTTGGGGCGATTTGCTTAACGCTGTTTTTTCCGGTAAAAAAGCAGACTGAACAACAAAATGATAACAACGGTAAATATACAACTTAATAAGATACGGGTGAGGGTGTAATGGAATTGATGGAATGTAAATGTTTCCAGCATGAACAATACAGCGTGGTGGAATAGGGTGAGTACGAATACATACAGGAAATACCACCGGAAGGGTACGTTTCCTACCAGCGGTGTGACGTAATTTTCGTGCTGGTCGCTTTGCAGGGTAATGCGTATAAAGAGGATGCGCCCCCACGCCAGGGCTACGCTCGCGGCGGCATTGACCCCCAGCGTATCGTAAAACGCGTCGATGGTGATGCCGGTAAGGAAGGCCAGGCAGTACAGGATGAAGTTGGGTATGCCTACGGGCAGCAGCAAAATGAACAGCACATAGGGAAACGGGGTAGCCAGGTTATAATACCCCATGTTTTTGAACAGGAATGCCTGTAGCACGATGAGCACAAAAAAGCGGCTGATATTGTAGGAGAAAATCTTAGCCATCGTTTTCGCTTTGAGATTCCAGCGCTTCCTTTTCGTCTGCGAGCATATCTACCACTACGTATACCTGCCGCAGGTTGTGGAACTGCGTGCTGAATTTAACCCGGATGTCGAGGAAGCTGTCGCCACCCGAAATACCCGTTTGCGTCACTTCGCCCACCCGTATTCCCGGGGGGAATAGCGAAAACCCCGATGTGAAAACCTGTTCACCTTCACGTACCTTCACGTGGTTGGGGATGTCTTTAAGTACGCCCAGCTGCGCATCATAATTGTCGCCCCATATCAACGAGCCGAAGGCCCCACTGTCTTCCAGGGCGGCGCTTACGCGCGTTTCGCTGTGTAGGAGGGACTGCACGGTAGCGAAATGAGCTGAAACGTTCAATACAATGCCCACGATGCCGTTTGACGTGATGACGCCCATGCCCTTTTTGATGCCGTGCTTGCTGCCCTTGTCTAGCGTGATGTAATTGTTCTTTTGGTGGATGCTGTTGTTCGTTACCCTTGCCACCACGTAGCGGTATTGTATGTCGCCGGTACTATCGGTAACCGCACCGGCCACCACGCTATCGGGTGCGGTGAGGAGTTGCAGCCGTTCCCGCAAGCCGGCATTCTCTTCGGCCAGTTGCACGTTGGCTTCCCGGAGGTGGAGGTAGCTTTGCCAGGCATTGATACGGGCATAGGCCGAACCGATAAACTCATTTGACGAATTGATGGCCGATGCTCGCTGGAACGAGTTGTTTTGGACAACGAGGTATACGGCAAACCCAAAAAACAGCACAAAAAAGAAGAAGGCATTATACTTAGTGAGAATGAGCCAAAGGTTCTTCATTCTTTTGCTATTTGCTTTTTGTTTTTTGCTATTTTACATTTTGTGCGTTGCCTTGGCAAACAGCGAATTGCAAATAGCGAACGGCCGCTTATTGCATCAAAAACTTAAACGAGCCGATGTTTTTCAATGCGATGCCGGTTCCCCGCACCACGGCCCGCAGGGGGTCTTCCGCCACATGGACCGGTAGCTTGGTTTTTGCTTGGATACGCTTATCCAGTCCACGCAACAAAGCGCCACCCCCGGTGAGATAAATGCCCGTTTGGTAAATGTCGGCAGAAAGCTCGGGCGGGGTGATTTCCAACGCCTTGAGGATAGCCTCTTCGATTTTTGATATAGACTTGTCTAGGCAATGGGCTATTTCGGTGTAAGATACGGTAATTTGTTTGGGCACACCGGTCATCAGGTCGCGGCCCTGTACGGCAAAGTCCGCTGGCGGCTCCTGCAACTCGGGGAGGGCAGAACCCACCTCGATTTTTATTTTCTCTGCTGTCCGGTCACCGATCATGATGTTGTGCTGCCTGCGGATGTATTGCACAATGTCGGAGTCGAAATTATCGCCTGCCACCCGGATCGACTGGTCGCACACGATGCCGGATAATGCGATGACCGCGATTTCCGTGGTACCGCCGCCGATGTCGATTACCATGTTGCCCATGGGTTCCTCCACGTCGATACCGATGCCCACGGCGGCGGCCATGGGCTCATGTACCAGGTAAACCTCTTTCGCTCCCGCTATCTCTGCTGAGTCGCGTACGGCCCGCTTTTCTACCTCGGTAATGCCCGAAGGGATACAGATAACCATGCGCAGCGACGGGAAAAACCAGCCCTTGCCGTTGTTCACCATCTTTATCATGCCCCGGATCATGTGCTCGGCCGCATTGAAGTCGGCAATCACACCGTCTTTCAATGGCCTTACGGTCCGGATATTGTCGTGTGTTTTCCCTTCCATCTGCATGGCTTGGCGCCCTATCGCAATGACCTTGTTGGTGGTGCGGTCAAATGCCACAATAGAGGGTTCATCCACCACCACTTTGTCATTATGGATAATGAGGGTGTTTGCCGTACCCAAATCAATCGCAACTTCTTGTGTAAACCAGTTAAATAAGCCCATCCGGCAAATATGATAAGAATTTTAAATAATGTGCAAACCTACCAAAAAAACTGATAACTTTAGCCACAATATCCGATTTATATCCGATTTGTGTTGATCCCTTAATGTATTGCCCAAACGATGATAAAGACCTATTTGACCTTCGCCTTTTTGGTGGTTTTCGCCGGCTGTTTGCATAGCCAGGATTTCACATTCGGTTCACTTTCATCAGAAGACCTTAGGCTAGCCAAGAACGACCTGGATAGCTTCTCCAATGCGGCCGTGCTCAACGAGTACGGCAAGGCCTATATGGTCTTTGATGATACGAAAGGATATACCGAACTGATCGTAGATTACCATGTGCGCATCAAGATTTTCAATAGCGACGGCTACCAGCACGCAACGGTGGTGATACCGGCGCATAAAGACGAGAGCGGGGAACGGGCGGATGTCATCTCGGACGTGAAGGCTGTAACGATCAATGTGGAAGACAGCCGGATCGTGACGCTGCCGCTGGATAAAAGCCAACTGTTTAAGGAAGAGGTGAGCAGGTACCTCACCCATACCAAATTTACCTTTCCGAACCTGCAAGACGGCAGCATCATCGAGTACAGCTACCGGTTGCGGTCGCCGCATATCTTCAATTTCCACACGTGGCACCTGCAAGACGAGATCCCGAAAATCAACAGTGTGTTTGAAGCCATTATCCCGGCCATGTATACCTACAACGTGATTTTGCGGGGCCCCTATAAACTCCATACGCAGGATGCCAAGCTAAATCGCGGAGCCTTCCGCATCGTGGGCCGCGATGTCGATTGTTCGCATTTGACCTACGGAATGCGGGATATACCCGCATTTGTAACGGAAGATTATATGACGGCTGCAAGCAATTTTAAATCAGCTATTTATTTTGAGCTTTCGGATATATATAGGCTCAACGGGACCAATGTTAAGATTACGAAAGAGTGGAAGAACGTAGACCGCGAATTGGTGACCCACGCGGACTTCGGCAGCCAGATGAAACGCGACAACCTATTCAAGTCCATCCTGCCTACCATCCTCGCAGACACGATGGACGACCTCGGCAAAGCCAAGGCTGTTTACCGCTACGTCCAGCAGCGCATCAGGTGGAACAAGTACCTAGGTAAGTATAGCGAATCGTCGGTGAAAGACGCATTGGAACGGCGATCGGGCAATATCGGTGATATCAACCTGGCCCTGATAGCGGGGTTGCGTGCGGCGGGGTTGGATGGCGAAGCGGTTATCCTTTCCACGCGCGACAATGGCGTGGTCAACGACGTGCACCCCGTGCTCAGCGACTTCAATTACGTTGTTGCCAAGGTCAATATCGGCGACAGCCATTACTTACTGGATGCCTCGGACCCGCTGCTGCCGTTTGGGTTGCTGCCGCTGCATTGCATCAATGGCAAGGCGCGCGTGGTGAACCTGAAGGAGCCTTCGTATTGGATGGTCGTTGAATCGTCCCAGAAATCAACCACCCAATATACGTTGAACGCCAAATTGGGGGCCGACGGATTTTTACGGGGACAGCTCACCACCCACAGCTATGGTTATGCCGCCTGGAACAAACGCAAGGAACTGGCCAATTACAACACCGCGGACGAATACATCGAACACCTTGACGAACGGCTCACCGGTTTCGAGATCGAGCAGGGCGAAATCATGGGTGCTGCAGATTTGGAACAACCCTTCGTTGAACGCTATGACATTGCGGTGAAGCTTTACGATAGCTTGGGCTCAGGTGAACTGTTCTTCAACCCGTTCTTTATCCGCCGGATAAACAAGAACCCTTTTAACCTGGATGATCGCACCTATCCGGTGGATATGGGCACGGCCAGCGAACAACGGGTACTGATGACCATCGAACTGCCCGCAGGGTACGCGTTGGCTTCCAAGCCCGATGATTACAACATGGCCCTGGAAAACCGGGGTGGGCGCTACCTTACGCAAACCAACCTATCGGATAATGTATTGACTTTTTCGCAGCTGCTGGCACTGAACCAGTCTACCTACCCCCCGGAAAGTTATTTCGCGCTGAAGGAATTTTTCAGCCGGATTATCCAACAGGAAAAAATCGATGTGGTACTGCAGATGAAAGGAGCCCAATGAAAGCTGGATGGCTGATTATGTTCATGGGCCTGCTTGGTGGCGGGCGGGCTGCTGCCCAATCGGACTATGCCGTGGCGCATATTCCCGTGGCATTGAAAAGCCGTGCCGATGCCGTGGTTCGCCGCGAGGAGGTGGTGGTCGATATGCTTTCGCCAACCAAGGTGTACCACCGTGTACACCGGGCCATTACGGTTTTTAACCGCGGTGGCGAAGAGCGGGCGCGGCTCGTGATCCATTACGATAAGGCAACCGTGATTAAGCGGATCGAAGGAGCGGTGTACGACGGCGACGGTGTGCTATTGCGTAAGTTCACCAAGCGCGACTGTAGGGATGAGAGTGCGGTGAGCAACTTTTCGTTATACGAAGACAGCCGGGTAAAACATTACCTGCCGGCCATGGCGGGGTATCCCTATACCATCGTGTACAGCTACGAGGTGGAGCGGAAGCAGAACCTCATCATCCCCGCCTGGCGCCCCGAGGCCTATTGGGACGTGGCGGTACAACATAGCCAGTACACGTTTACCTGTGCCGAAAGTGACGCCGTGCGCGTGCGCGCCGCGAACTACCGGGGCAACGCGGAACACAGCGTGGCGGGTGGCCGGAGCACCACGACGTGGGCGGTGGATAACCTCCCCGCCAGGCGGTATGAACCCTACAGCCCCGATCCTGAAACGTATAAGACCACCGTAAGGATTGCACCGGTAAATTTCGGTTACTATAAACATAAAGGGCAGTATTCCAACTGGGAAGAGCTCGGTAAGTGGATGTTTGGTGCACTCCTTTCCGAAGGGATGAACCTTCCGCCGCATACCGTTGCGGAGGTAAAGGGCTTGGTAGACGGGCTGGCGTCCGACCGGGAAAAGGCGGCCGCACTCTACCGCTACCTGCAACGTAAAACCCGGTATGTGAGTGTGCAGATCGGCATCGGTGGCTTTAAGCCAACGGCCGCTGCGTTGGTTGACCAGCTTGGCTACGGCGATTGCAAAGGGCTGGCCAACTACATGCGGGCGCTGCTGGCCGTGGTTGATATCCCCTCTTATTACTGCGTAGTAGAGGCTGGCAATGCCAAGCGTAGTATCAGCGCTGATTTTGCAAGTATGGACCAAGGTAACCACGTGATCTTGTGCGTGCCTTTCGAACAAGATACCGTTTGGCTGGAGTGCACGAGCCAACGGCTGCCGTTCGGCTTTTTGGGGTCGTTTACGGACGACCGTACCGTGTGGGCCTGCACACCGGAAGGAGGGAAGTTGCTGCAAACGCCGGCTTATGCGGCTACCGAGAGCACCCAGGAGCGCCGTGCCGAGCTGCAATTGGCAGACGATGGCACCGTAGCTGGCCACATGCGCACTGTCTTTTCCGGCGGGCAGTACGATAACCATTCCGAAATCGCCGAAAGCAGCGGCGGTGAGCAAATGAAGCTGTTGAAAACCGCGTATGACATTGACCATGTCGGTTTTGGGCAGATCGACTACCAGAAGCCTGACAATGAAGTGCCCACGCTCGTTGAGTCGTTGGAGGTAACGTTGCCGCGTTATGCCCCCACCAGCAACGGGCAGACCTTCCTGGTACCCAACCTTTTTAACCGGCAATCCAGCGTGCCCACGGTAAAAGACCGGCAGCTGCCGGTGTATATCAACCGGGGCTATGCCGATGAAGACCACTTTACGTACACGCTACCGGCCGGCTATACCGTGGTAGGTGGCCCGTGGCAAACCACGCTGGATAGCCCTTTCGGCCGTTATGAGGCAACCGTGGAGCAGGTGGGCAACCAGCTTTCCTACCGGCGGCGGCTGGTGCTGCACGGTGGCACGTATCCGGCCAATCGTTATGCCGAATTTTGTATGTTCATCAACGGCATAAGCTCGTCCGACCGACATAAGCTGGTGCTTGCGAACGAATAGCGTTACTCTTCCACCAATACGCCGATGTAGAAATTGAAGGTATCCACCTCGAGGTTGCCGCGCGTGAGCCCCGGGATATTGACCGGGGTAAACTGCCGCTTGGGCTGGATAAACTGGTAGGGCCCTCCCTTTTTACGGATTCGCACGGGCATATCGAAGTCCTTTACATCGGCAATCCAGCGGCAGGATGCCTTGCCATCTTCCGAAAAAGAAAATTCGAGGGTGGGGATGTTGGCGTAGCGTACGTACTGTGCGTACAACTGCGAGAGGTCCTTTCCCGATTGTTCGCTGATGTAGTTCACAATGTCCTCGTAGTTTACTGTGCTGTGGTAGAACGTTCTGTTGAGGCCCCTCAGTATCTGCCGCCATTTTTCGTCGTCGTCAATGATGGTGCGCGCCATGTTGTGCAGCACGCCACCCTTGTTGTACATGTCGCCCGAGCCTTCGTTGTTCACATGGTACTTGCCGATGATGGGTGCAAGGTTCAGGATGCCCCGGCGGTTGCCATGCACGTATTCCTGGCCTGCACGTTTCCCGAAATGGTAGTCGATATACAGCGATTCGGAGTAGTTGGTAAAGCTTTCGTGTATCCACATGTCGGCCAGGTCGTTGGAGGTGATGTTATTGCCGAACCACTCGTGGCCCGCTTCGTGCACGATGATGAAATCCCACTTGGTGCCCCAGCCGGTGCCCGAGCCGTCGCGGCCCAGGTAGCCATTTTGGTATTTATTGCCATAGGCGATGGCACTTTGGTGTTCCATGCCGAGGTGGGCCGTTTCGACCAGTTTGAACCCGTCGGCATAGAACGGGTAGGGACCAAACCAATATTCGAATGCCCGGAGCATCGGTTTTACGTTGGCATCGAAATGCGGTTTGGCCTTGGCCTCGTTTTCGCGCAATACCCAATAGTCAAGGTCGAGCACCCCTTTTTCGCCCCGGAACGTATCGGCAAAATGCACATAGTCGCCAATGTTGGCGGCCACGTTGTAATTGTTTATCGGGTTGCTTACAAACCAATTGAAACGGGTATAGCCATCGCCAAGGTCTTCGCTACCGCGGAACCGGCCGTTAGATACATTGGTGAGCCCGTTGGGTACGCTGATGCTGATGAGCATGCTATCCACTTCGTCCGATTGGTGATCTTTGTTCGGCCACCATACGCTGGCGCCGAGGCCCTGGCAGGCCGTGGCTATCCAGTGTTTTCCGTTGCTGTCTTTCTTGAAATCAAATCCGCCGTCCCACGGGGCCCTTTTGGCCTGCACGGGGTTGCCAGAATAAAACACGCGGAACGAATCCCGCTGTCCGGTGGTAATGGATTGCGGAAAATCAATGAAGACCGCATTGTACTCCCGCTTGAAAGGCAGTTGCTGCCCGTCGTATAGTACGCTGTCGAGGTGCAGGTTATCAAATAAGTCGAATTGTAAGCGGTCGAAATCAGTCGTGGCGGTAAACAAAAACAGGTTGGAGCCCGAGATGTATCGGTTGTCGGGGTCTACGCGAACATCAAGGTGGTAGTAATTGATGTCGTAGCACGTACGTAACGGCGTAAGCTGGCCACGGAGCGAATCTGCCCGGCTGAAGAGCTCGCGGGCTTTCAGCAATTGCGCCTGGCCCTCGGCGAACGTGGCCATTGCCAGGAAAACGATATACAGGTATTTCATTTTTGCTCTTTATTTTTTGTTATCGGCTTAATCAGCGGCCACCCGGCGGGCAGCGCTGTTTGAGGAAATCGGTATATAGCGTAGAGAGGTGGGCTTGCGTGCCTTCACCTTCACTGATGCTGTGGCTACGGTTGGGGTAGGCCATGAGCGAGAACTGCTTATTGTGTTTTATCAGTTCGTTTATCAGCAGCTCGGCGTTCTGGTAATGCACATTATCGTCGGCGGTACCGTGGATGTACAGCAGGTTGCCGCGGAGGTGCCGGGCGTGCGTTACCGGCGATCCCTCGATGAATGGGGTGCGGTCTTCTTGCGGTATGCCCATGTAGCGTTCCTGGTAGATGTTATCATACATGAGCTGGTCGCCCACGGCCGCGATAGCGATGCCGGTTTGGTAGATCTCGGGGTATTGGAAAAGTAGGTTGAGTGTAGACGATCCGCCGCCGCTCCATCCCCACACGGCCACACGGTCCGCGTCGACAAACGGCCATTTCAGGATTTCTTGGGCACCCATGGCTTGGTCGCGGATGTTGCTGATGCCGATGTTTTTGTAGATGGCTTTCCGCCACGCGCGCCCTTTGGGTGCCGGCGTGCCGCGGTTATCCAGGGAAATATAGACGTAGCCATCGTCGGCCATGCTTCCGTTGTACAACCTGTTACTACCTGCGCCGTATTGGTCCGTTACGGTCTGGCCGGCAGGTTCGCCGTATACGTAGAACACCACGGGGTATTTTTTGGTCGGATCAAAGTTGGTAGGTTTTACCATCCAGCCGTCCATTTCCACGCCGTCTGCCGTCGTGATGCTGAAAAACTCGGTTTTCGGCGCATCGGCCGGCAGTTCGGTAAGCGTACCCTCCACGAGTGTCTGGTGGTCGGGGAGGCCCACCACATGGCCGGTCCGGTTTGCTGTGTGGCTGCTGTACCGATGCATCGCCACCTTGCCGTTGGGCGAGATGGTGTAGTTATGGGTGCCGGCAAGGTGCTTTGGGGTTAGCCGCTCTGCTTTGCCGCCGCTTATCTTTATACGGTACAGGTATTTTTGGGTCGCATTGTCGGGCGAGGCAGAGAAATAGACGTAACCGCCCGTTTCATCGATGCGGTCGATGCCCATCACATCGTAATCGCCGCGGGTTATCGGTTTTTCATTGCCTTGGCGATCGATCCGGTAGAGGTGCCGCCAACCATCTTTTTCGCTCACCCAGATAAATTCCTTCCCGCCGTTTATCCACTCCCAGCCCGTGGGGTCGTCGTGGTTCCACCGGGCCTTGCTGTCTATCCAGGCGCTATCTGTTTCTGTGTATATCAAAGAGCACGTGCCGTCCGTGGCATTGGCCACGTAGAGGTTGCTTTGCTGTTGTTTGCGGTCAAGCTGTTGGAAAATCAATTCTTTGCTGTTGGCAGCCCACTCCATGCGGGGTAGGTAGTGCTGGGTCGGATCGCCGGGGATGTCCATTTTCACGGTACGGCCATTGCCTACCGCTACCACCGATAGGAAGGCGGCGCTGGGTGCTTCGCCCACTTTTGGGTATTCAACGGGAATGGTATAGGAGTAGGTGGAGTCCGTGTTGTTGATCATCAAGAAGTTGCGGATGGTACGTGCATCGATGGTCCAGTAAGCGATTTGCGTCCCATCGGGCGACCAGCGGAACCCGTCCCTGCAACCGAACTCCTCCTCGTAGGCCCAATCGAAGGTGCCGTGGATGATGCGGTCGTTCCCATCGGTGGTAAGCGGCGTCACGGTTCCTGAACCAAGTTCCTCCACATAGAGGTTGTGACCACTCACATACGCAGCCTTTGTGCCATCGGGCGATAGTTTTGCGTACATGAGAGACGATGCGGGCAGGTCTTTGCCCAGCTGGGTGAGCGACTTATCCCCTTGGTCGAATACCCAGTAGTCGCCCCGGGTATCGTAGCGCCATACCCGTTTGGTATGAGTATTGATAAGGATTTTATCGCCTTTTGCGGCCAATGAGAAGCGCCGCACGGGCAACGGTTCGTTGCTGCCGGCGGGCGTTAGGTCCGCATGGGTAGCCAGCACGGTACGTTGTGCCGCATCGGTTACCGCCTCACTCACAATCTCACCGGCTACGACCTTGATCATGGCATTGCCATCGTCAGACCATTGCACCTGTTGCCCGAACTGGGCATAGGTTTCATTTAAAGTGGCACCTAATAAACCAACCAATATATAGCAGGTATATAGCTGGTTGCGGAATATAAATCTATTCATATGTTGCGTTGTTTTGCAGTTTGCTTTTTGCTCTTCGCCTTTTGCGATAAGCCAATCTAAAATATCGTCACGCCATTAAACCCCTGCCCGTATTTCCTCAATGTCGGCCACCGTTTTGGCCAACGGTTTGCCCAACACCCGGTGGCCGTTTGCCGTGATGAGTATGTCGTCTTCCACGCGGACACCACCGAAATTACGGAAAGCATCCACCTTTTGGTAATCGATGAACTGGGCGAGTCTTTTTTCGGCTTTCCAGCGGTCCATCAGCTCGGGGATGAAGTATAGGCCCGGCTCAACGGTGAGCACGTACCCCGCTTGCAGTTCCTTGCCCAACCGGAGCGATTTAAGTCCGAAGGTGCTGGTATCTTTGCGGAGCGTATCGGTGTAGCCCACGTGCTGTTCGCCCAGGTCTTCCATGTCGTGCACGTCGAGCCCCATCATGTGGCCCGTGCCGCATTGGAAGAACAGCGTATGTGCACCCGCGGCCACCGCTTCTTCGGCATCGCCCCGCATCAGGCCCAGTGCTTTCAACCCGTCGGTAAGCATGCGGCACGCATGGAGGTGGATGTCGAGGTAGCGTACACCGGGTTTGAGTGCCGCCGTGGCGCTTTCGAGGGCCGTCAGTACCACTTCATACGCTTCCTTTTGCAGCGCGGTAAACGTCTTTCCGGCCGGGAAGGTACGTGTGAGGTCGCCCGCGTAACCCATGGCGGTTTCCGCGCCCGAATCGTTAAGCACCCAATCCCCTTCTTTCAGTACGTTGCCGTGGTAGTGGTTGTGCAGCACCTCGCCGCGTACCGAGAGGATGGTGGGGTAGGCAAGGGTGCCCCCGGCCTGTTGCGCCACGTGTTGTACCGCTGCGGCCAGCTGTTGCTCCGTCATGCCCGGTTTGGCCATTCGCATGGCTGTGAGGTGCATATCCACGCTGGTGTTTACCGCCCGTTCAATTTCGGCCACCTCTTCGGCCGATTTGATAGACCGCTGTGCCACCACCGCTTTGATGAGTTCCACGGAGGCCGATTCGGCGAGCTGTTCGATGGCGATCCCCGTGAGGTGCGCCAGCCGGATGCAATTGGTAGGGTGGTAGGGCGGTAGGAAGTGGACGGGGCGACCCTCTTGCAGGGCTTCCAAGAGGATTGCTGCCAGTGCATTCGCCGGACGTGTATCGGATACGCCCGCTTTCTCGGCTTTTTCCCTGAGCGTTTCGAGGCGGCCCATCCAGATGATATCGTCGAGGGTCATTTCATCACCGAAAATGGTAGTGCGGTCTTCATCGATATCGATGAGCGCAGCCAAGCCAGGGGCAGCGATGCCGAAATAGTAGAGGAAGGTGCTGTCTTGCCGGAACGGGTAGGTGTTGTCTTTGAAATTGATGGGCGCTTCGCTGTTGCCCATCAGTAAAATGAGCCCCGAAGGAACGTTGCTTTGCAGCGTATCCCGGCGGGATCGGTAAGTCTGTGTGCTAAACATCATGGGATAAAGGTACTAAAAAGCTGGTTGCTCCCTAACCATTTTTTGGCTAAGCGTTTGCAGAAATTGACCGGAAGTTGGACTGCGGGATGGTTGACCGCACCGTTCAACGGGCTTACCTTCCGGTTGAAAAGGTACACCGGACAGACCGACCGGTGTACCTGTTGGTACGGCACGTTTACCGGTCGGTGCTAACGGAATACCCTTCGCACCAACCGGAACACCACCACGCCCAGCGCGATGAGCAGTACGGCCCAGCCGGCGTACCCGATGGCCGGGAAGGTCCCCCGCTCGGTTGAACCGATTCTCCGTTCCGAAGAAACGGAAAACCGTTTGGTGCTATCGGTAAACCTTCCGGTAGATAAGTTGTTACTGTCGCTGCGCAAGGTAAACCGCTTCAACCGGATGTAGTTACGCTCGGTCGGCGCGGTGTGCTGTATGGGCGAACCGGAAGACCGTCCGGACGAGCCGGTGTTCGCGGTGAGCGAATCGGTACACCCGTCGGGCCAACCGGTGTAGCGGTTCCACGTTTCCAGTTCTACCACCTCGAGCGTCCATGCTTCCTGCTGCCGCACGGACCACATGCTGTCGCGGTAGCTGTGTGCCACCGTTTCGTCCAGCCGTGTAACCGATTGCCTGTGCTCCCGTTTGGAAACACAGGCAATGGCGGTGGCGATAATCAGAATGCCTATGGCGGTTTTCATCGGGCCATCCTCGAAAACGGTTCGCACCAATCGCTATCGCCCTTACCGTTGTGGGCGCGCACGCGCACATAGTATACCACGCCGGGTGTAAGGCCGGCCAGTAAGTTGCCGTATGATTGGGTAGCCTTTCGGCTTGCTTCCCAACTGATGGGAGCCTCTGCGCTGGCCCGTGTACCTAGGCAATATTCGTATTCCCAGACATCCGGCACAGCATCCACGGCCCATTTGAGCGTGCCGCTGTTGTCGCCGTCGATGAGGCGCCCACGTTGTGGGATGCCGGGTATGCCCACGTTGCGGTCGAGGTTGGCTATGATGAAACCGGAGCTCTCCAATACGGAGCCGACGCCTTTGGCGGTGAGGTTCACGTGCGTGGCCAAATCGCGCATCAGATCGAGCAGTACGATGCGCGCTTCCTTTTTCTGGCGGAAGTCTAGCCGGCTGCCCCCTTTATTGGCTTTTTCCAGCTTCGTTTTGTAGTCGGTATATGCTGCCTCGAAGTCGGCGAGGTCGGGTGCCGGGGTAGGATAATTTGCATTGCCCGTCATGAATTGGAGGGCTTTGCCCGCCTGCGTTACGAGCTCGTGCTCGCGCAGGTCGGCGTAGTAGGTTCTTACTTTTAATGATTTCATTTTTTTGCTTTTTGCTGATTGCTAATTTGTCCACCGGGCCACTGCGTGGATGGTCCTCACCGCACGGCGCTTGCGCACTACGGCGTTATCCACATTCCCCTCCACGGTGAGGAGCCACGATCCATCCCAGGCATCCACGAAGCCGCAGTGGCCGATACGCTTTTTGCTGGCGATGTAGATGCCGAACACGTCGCCTTTCCTTTGCCCCTTCCACCCTTGCCCTTTCGTCCAGATGGTCTTACCCGCCGGAAACAGCGCCGCTGCCCAGGCATTCCGTGGCTGGGCATAACCTGCTTGTCCGTAACACCAGCTCACAAATGCCGCACACCATTCATAGCCTTTGTTGAGGCCGCAATAGGCAAGGTACTCTGCCACGCGCGGCCCGTCGTTCCGGCCGGTGGCTTCGCGTACGCCAATCTCGGCGGTGTATATTTCACGCAAAGCCCGCGAAGAAAAATCCTTAGCATCGTCTGCGTTGAAGCGGAGCGTCTTTGTGTGCTTTGCGTGAATCACTAAACCAAACATACTACCACCCACACTACCGCCCAGAAGTACGATAAGTACAGGCAGCCATACCCTAGCGTTCGTTGCCATAATGTCAATTGATGAATAGATTCAACCATCGGTTTATAGATGCCTGCGGCCGCTAACCGCGCTAGGGTCACGGCCAACCATGCGAGGGGTAGCATGCTGAGTATGCCGATATCGAGCACGCCTGCGGTGGGGTCCCATGTGCGCAGCAGCGGACCGCTGCAGACAAACAGGGCCAACGCCAGCACGCCCCAGAGATCTTGCAGCCATTTCTGCGGGCGCAACCCCTTGTTGGCGCAGAGACGGTGCACCGGTACGGCATCCTCCGTCCAATTTTCTTTACGTTTGCCAATCATCGTTTTTCTCCTTCCTTTTTGGTAAAACTTGTTGTCCAATCCAGGGGGCGCCAAAAGCTTTTAATACCCAAAGGCCTTTTTAGGCACCCCCTTATTTACGCGTCAGTAACCGACGGTGAACCGCAGGTAGTAGCTGGGGTCAGCGAGCCATGTAGGCTGGGGCTGGGCAGGCGCACTACCCGAGCTACCTTCAGACTCGATAAACTTGGTGCCTTCCGGCTCATCTTCCGCCGCTCGCGCTTCCGGTTTGACGAGCGTAATGGGTATCTGCTCGCGTATGGCGTAGGCTATCTGTGTAGCCCAGAGCGCGCAGAGGGCGGGAGGGAGGTTGTCCAAAAAGGCTACCTGTGCCGCTTCCAGCGTAAACCGTGTAGGCACGAACGTGTACAGCCCTTGTTCCACCAGGGCGGCCTCGGTATTGCGGGCACTAGCGCCAGCAGCAGCTAGGTCGGTTTGCCACTGGCTTACGCCAGCAGAGGTAAACGGGTACGTTGCGAATTGTTTTTCCATCTTACTTTTATTTTGGGTTAAACGATACGGCCATCCGCCAACTGGCAGACTGGCCAACGGCACAAAAGTAGCTGCACAATAAGCTGTGGAATAATCACTTAACAGGTAATAAACCTACAGATGTATATGGTGTGGGAAAAGGTGTATTAGGTGTTAGGGCAGCTATGTCGATGGCGCGAGTACGGCGAGCTAGTGAAAAATACCCCATGGCAATCATTTGGATTTCAATAAATAAACCGTTATTTTTGCAAGGATGAGTACGTCAAAAAAGACAGATAAAGCGATTAATTCGAAAGGAGCGCCTATCTTCAAGAAAATGCTTGAAGATAAACGGGCTATTCACGTCCATCTGCAAAAGGGCGGAAAGTTATCAGACCTAAAAGATCAATACCGTTTTGCTACGCCCCTATCGATTAAAGGAAGTTGAAAAACTTAATTATCAGTTTGAAACCGATCAAGGGATAATTTATACCGCTTATTTTCTTGATTATAGTACTGTCTTCTTTGATTATGGACAGCTGGTTGATAATATTTACTCTTTTAATATCGACCTTATTCAAGGAAATACTAAAAATACGTTAGCAGACAGTCGAATAGCTGATACTGTTGTCGAGATTATGAAATTATTTTTTGAGACAAATGACAATGTAGCTATCTACATTTGCGATAGCCTGGATAATCGGCAACTAGCAAGGAAACGGAAATTTGATAGGTGGTTCTGGAAGTACAATGATGGGCGCATCATCAAAGAAGATCAGCTTGCGGTAGTTGATGGGGTGAGCATTTATAACACCTTGCTGATCCGGAAAGACCATCAGCAAGCAGCATTATTTATAGAAGCCTTTCGGGAACTAAATGCCCGCGACCACGACAATAAATAGTACTCAAATTTCCCAAACCCCCTCCCCGGTTTTCAAGAGATTGAGTTTTGAACTTGGGGCAACGGCGAAGCGTCGTTGTTCCTATCAAAAATTAGTCTGTTGTAAACCACTTCAAAAACTCTTCCCTTCGCCGCACACTTACCACAATCCGCTCGCCGGGCCGCCCCTTGCCAAGCACGATGACCACATCGCCGGCGTCATCTTCCACCTCGCTGATGGCCGCGCGGTTTACGATAATGGCATAGCGGGCTTTGAAAAAGTGGTACCCTTCATTCTTTTTATAAAACGCCTTCATGGTATACGGTTCTTTGTCCACGTTGCCGGAAAAATCGGTAGACCAGCAGGTTCCCTTTCCATCCTTGCAAGGCTCCACGAGGGCAATGCGGTCTTTGGCCCGTTCCAGATCGGGCACCACATCCACGCTTCCCAGGGCCCAGCGCGCCTCCATTTCGGCATCGGTTTTGCCGTATTCGCGCCGCCATGTGCGGAATCGCTGCATGATTTCGATAGTACGCAGGCGATAGTATGTCCATATCAGCACGTTAAACCCTAGGAGCATGAGCAATACGAAATAGAAATCCTCGCTTACGTATCGCCAGAAGCGTAGTGGCTGGTCGCGCACGGTAAAGTAAAACGCATAGAAGATGAGTACAAAAAAGCCTGGTACGGCTACGCCATGCCACAGCTGGAGGGCAACGCGGAGTAGGGGGCCATGCCACCAAGCGATGGCCCACGGGTATTGCGCATCCAACCGATAGGTACGTGCTACGATGTAGCGCATCATCAGCCATGCGGCCAGTACGCTCGGTATGGCCGCTTTGTAGAAGTCGACCATCAAGATCGCCTTGCCAAAGCTGCGGTGGTGGGCGTAGAGCACCATGTATATGCCCACAAAGAAGGCCAGTGGGGGCACGAGCCAACGTTCGTGGTAGTTTACTTCATGGGCGTGTTTGCGTTTACGGGATTTTTTAAAGTACTTGCGAATAACGGAGCGTAGTTTTCTATACATATACGGTGGTTTACCACTGTGTAGCTTTACAAGTGAGAAAGTGGTAGATGAACTTGAAGAAACTTCGGTATGCTATTTATTTAGCCACACGAGCACTCGTTTAGGTTTCGATTTTTTACGTGTTTGTTTTCAAAATATTCGCGCAATTCCCGTTCTCTGTCAAAGTCATGAGGTAATTTTACGGCACCCATGAGTTTTTTAAGCTCAGGAGAAAGATTCTCTTTAATCACGCTTTCCTCTACCGTTAATGTCAGTTTCGTTCCCATTGCACGTGAGTTTTTTCAAAAACACATGTCTTTATTTTGATTTGCAATCATAGAAAATTTTCGTTTGATTTCCAATCACTTACATTTTTTTCTTATCTTTAGCTACTACTTAAGTCTAACCAAAGCTACATAGGGGCAAAACAGCGGTCAATTGACCTTAGTTATGGAAAAGGAAACCTTCAAAGCATTACTGAAAAAATATGAAGATGGGCAGTGCACTTCCGAGGAAACCGCCTATGTGGAGAGTTGGTTCCTAAAAATATATAAAGAAACATTACCGCTTGACGCCACACCCGACTACGACGCCGTAGACGTCGAACTGCGTACGCGCCTCGGCTTACGCTCAAGCGAAGTAAGGCCTCCATCAAAAACGTATAGTGTGCGGATGGTATTGCGCTACGTGGCGGCTATTTTGGCGTTTTTAACCGTTGCCTTCAGCATTTATTGGTATTCCACGGTGTATACCCCACGACACAGCTTATCTAACCAATATGTGCAGGATATTCCTCCGGGTGGCAACCGTGCTACATTGAGTTTTTCAAACGGCAATAGTATAGCGTTAAATGAAAATAAGGATGGCATCATCGCAGGTACGGAGCAATATGTTTACTCCGACGGTGAGACCGTGTCAACAATACAAACGGATACTGAATATGCGACGCTGACCACCCCACGGGGTGGTCAGTACCACATCATGCTGCCTGACGGCAGTAGGGTTTGGCTCAACGCAGCCTCCTCCATCAAATATCCCGTACATTTTTCAGGCAATGGACGGCATGTTGAAATGAGCGGGGAAGCCTATTTCGAAATAGCTCATGATGCGGACCGCCCATTCACAGTAACCACTGCCGCCCAATCGGTCACCGTGCTGGGCACATCATTCAATATCAATGCTTACGAAGATGAGACATTTACCGCAACGACGCTTGTTACCGGCAGAGTGCATGTAAACAGTATTGCCAACGAAGAAACGAAGACCTTGCAACCGGGGGAACAGGCTATACTCGAAAACGGAGAACTGACCACCTATCAAGTGGATGCAAACGACTTTACCGTTTGGAAGAGTGGGGTCATCACGCTGCATTATGCAAAGCTACCGGCCATATTCCGGCAGATCGAACGGTGGTACGACGTATCGTTTGTCGTTAATGAGAAGCTACCCGAAGATGACCTCTACGGAGAGTTGCAACGCAACGCAAACCTGTCTGAAGTACTGGCCGCCCTTGAAATAAATACGGGCATGAAATTCAGAATTGAAGGAAGGAGGGTAATCGTGGGCAGATAAAGACTTCATGTGTTTGCCCTGGTAATATAAACCGCCATGAGAATCATGGCAGCTTCGTTGCCGCTGAAAATCAATCATGCTCAACGAAAAATGCTGGAAGTGCGCTAACACTTCCAGCGATTGCCAGGCATTCTCAAAATTCATCACGTTCTAAGCAATTCATTTTATCACCTAACATTACAAAAGTATGAATTATCCGGTTCATGCCAATACGCTTCAGCAGAAAACCATGTTGCTGCAAGGCATAGGCACCAACCCGCGACAAATCCTGCTGGCCATGAAACTTGCACTGCTGCTCTTACTGGCTTTCAGTCTCCACGCAACAGCCGATGCGCTTGCCCAGAAAATCGACATTCAAGTCAGCAATCAACCCCTTGATGTGGTCTTCAAAAAAATCAGGGAACAAAGCGATTATTCCTTTGTCTTCAAGGCATCGTTCTTACAATATGCCAAACCCGTTACTGTAGCGATAAAGGACAAGGAGATTACCGATGTGCTGCCCATCATATTCGCAGGCCAGCCTTTTGATTATGAAATCAAGGGTAAGGTCATCACACTGCTACCGAAACCACAGGTAATGCCTGCTCCCAACCAACAAATCACCATCAGAGGTCGAGTTACCGATTCGTTGAATAATCCTTTAGTGGGTGTCACTGTACAGGTCAAGGAAAGTGGATGGCAGACCATCACTGACCGAGAAGGCCGTTATGAAATTACAGGAGTATATCCCACAGAGACCCTACACTTCCGTTTACTTAGCTATCAACCTTACGAAACATCTGCCAACAGGCCGGAGATTAATGTCACACTTAGGCTGCTTTATAGTGAACTTCAAGAAGTAGACGTATCGCTCAATACAGGATACCAGAACATGCCAAAGGAAAGAGCGACCGGATCGTTTGTTCAAATCAATAATGAAATGTTGAACCGGCGCGTATCCACGGATATCGTCAGCCGGTTGGAAGGGATAACCAATGGCCTTGCATTCTATCGCAGCAGTGCCAGCGAGCAACCTACATTGAACATAAGGGGACGTAGCACCATATTCGCAAATAACACACCATTAATCGTACTGGACAATTTCCCGTTTGACGGTGACATCAACAACATCAACCCCAACGACATTGAGAGCATTACGGTATTGAAAGATGCGGCTGCCGCTTCGATATGGGGTGTGCGTGCAGGCAATGGTGTAATTGTGATCAATACGAAACGTGGCCGTACGAACCAGCCGCCAAGAATTGAACTCAACACCAATGTGACTATCGGTGAAAAACCGGATTCTTTTTACCTGCCGCGAATGTCATCAGCAGATTTTATCGAATTAGAGACTGAGTTTTTCAATCGCGGATATTATGCCAGCCAGGAAAATTCCAATCAGCGGCCAGCGCTCACACCAGTTCAGGAAATCCTGATCGCCAAACGGGACGAATTGGTTTCAGAAGCTGAAGCCAGTTCACAAATCGAATCATTGAAGCAATACGATGTACGTAATGATTTTCAAAAGTATTTCCTTCGAAACAGCGTAAACCAACAATACGCATTGAACGTAAGCGGTGGAGGGAACAAGTCAAGCTATTTTCTTTCACTTGGTCACGATAACAATGCGTCAAACGCTGTAGGTAATGGTTATCGTCGTTATTCCGTGAATGCTTCCAACAATTTCAGTCCCATGCATAATTTGGAACTTTCGGCATCGGTAATGCACATTGTTACAGAAACAGATAACAACAGCAATGGTATCGCTGATTTAGCAGCACCATACACTAAGAAGTACTACAGTTATGCACAGCTCGCTGATGAATCAGGCAATCCTCTTCCTATCAGTTACGGATTCCGAGACACTTACAAATCGGCTATGGAAGCAAATGGCTTCATGGATTGGCAATATCGCCCGTTGGAGGATTTACGTTTGTCAGACAATCGCACTCGCCAGTATTATAATCGGATAAATCTGGGGGTAACGTACACAGTTTTTGAGGGATTGAGTGCCGAGATCAAGTATCAGTTTGAGAAATCCAATACAAAAGGATATAATCATTTGCCCCAAAACATGTATTTCACGCGAGATTTGATTAACCGCTATTATACCCCTGATGGAGTCCGTCCATACCCGGTACCAATGGGTGATATCATGGATAGTTCTGTTAGTGACTTGACGGGCAACAGTGGACGAGCACAATTAAATTTTGAAAAAGATTGGATAAATAATAATGTAAACATCGTAGCCGGATTTGAAGCAAGGGAAGTAAAAGCTGAAAGCAACCAACAGCGATTATACGGCTTTGATCCGGAAACGTTAACGAGTCGGCCTGTGGATTATGAAACACTTTATATCACTAATCCGGCAAGTTCGAGAGCAGTTATTCCTTATCCGAGAAACATCTCAATTTTAACAGACAGGTTCATTTCATACTATGCCAATATTGGATACACTCTTTTAGACCGATATACTTTATCAGCAAGCGGACGGATAGATCAATCGAATCTATTCGGAGTGCAAACAAACCAAAACACGGTGCCTCTTTGGTCTTCAGGCATAAAATGGGATATTGATAAGGAGCCCTTTTTTCAAACTGATTGGTTGAATACGTTGAAATTGAGGACTACTTATGGTTACAACGGAAACTTAGACAAGAGTACCACAGCTTTACTTACAGGGAGATATGGGACTGCTCTCGCGACCTCAGCTCTTGACATCACCCTCAACGGTCTGCCTAATCCACAACTGAGATGGGAAAAATCATCAATGTTGAATATAGGAATAAACTTTGCGATTCTTAATCAAAAATTAACAGGCAATATAGAATATTACAGAAAAAATGGAATGGATCTGATAGGGTCATCTACTTCTATAGACCCAACAACAGGATTCACCTCCTTCAGAGGAAATATGGCTAACATGAAGGGAGATGGTTTAGACGTTGAAATATTTTCCAAGAATATTGACCGCTCTTTTCAATGGACAACTGGCTTGCTATTTAGTCATGCAACCGATAAAGTAACTAAATATCATGATATTAGTACTTCAGCTCTTCCATATATATTGAGTAGTTTTGGAAACTCTGCGTCCACTATCTCTCCTTTGCTTGGCTACCCGGTTCAAAGTATTTACAGCTTTCGTTTTATTGGGCTTGATTCAAATACTGGAGATCCCATCGGATATCGGAATGGAGAGGAAACTACAAACGCAAGAAATATCTTCCTTACTTCAACGACGGAGGAATTGATATTTAATGGTCCGGTAAATCCCGTATTCTTTGGAGGTGTGCGGAATGACTTCCGTTTCAAAGGCGTAACAATCTCATTTAATGTCACCTATAAATTGGGCCATTACTTCAGACGACCATCTGTTGATTACTCGAATTTTATGGCTTACTGGCATGGCAACAAAGATTATAGATTGAGGTGGCAAAAGCCAGGTGATGAATTAAAAACGAATGTTCCGTCAATTCCACTTACCTCACCAGATATGTATCGGGAATATTATTTCTATGGAAACTCAGAAACACTGGTAGAAAGAGGTGATCATATACGATTGCAGGATATAAATATAAGATACACGATAGAAAAAATAGGTGGTAGGACACTGCCAATTCGCAATCTACAAATTTATGTTTACGGCAATAACCTTGGCATTTTGTGGAAGGCGAATAAACACGGTATTGACCCAGACTCGGTTCCTTATTCCGGCGCAAATTTTCTGCCCACACCCAGATCATTTTCAATCGGACTTAAAGCAGGTATTTAAGTTTCTAAATCTCTTAACCATGAAATATACAATGTATTTATTAGCGATACTGGTGTCAATATCGTGTTCAAAAAGTTGGCTGGAAAAGAAAAATGACAGTGGCATGGTTGTGCCAAGTACGTTAAAAGATCTCCAAAGCATATTAGACAGAAATCTTGTAATGAACAATTATTATCCCGTAATTGGAGATTTGGCTTCAGACGACTATTATCTTTCTTATAATATCTGGCAAGCGCTAAGTTTGACTTTTCGGGAAATCTATACTTGGGAAAGTAACTTCCTGGATGTAGGAAGTACGTCTATTTGGCAAAGACCCTATCTCACTGTTTTTTATGCAAACGCAGCTTTAGAGGGTGTGGAGAAGATAGCACCAAATATGACTAACAAAATAGAGAGAAGTAATATCGTTGGCAGTGCTCATTTTTTCAGGGCATTTGCATTTTATACCACATCCCAAATTTTTGCCAAACATTACAGTTCTGCTACAGCAAACTCTGACTTAGGTATTGTGTTACGGACAACTACTGATGTAAATGTTAAATCAAAGAGATCAACTGTGCAGGAAAGCTATGATAAAATAATTTCCGATTTGAAAATAGCTGTATCAAATTTGCCAATTAATCCTGTTTATAAATTCAGACCCTCTAAACCTGCTGCGTATGCGTTATTAGCGAGAACTTATTTAGTGATGAGTGATTATGAAAATGCTTTATTGTACGCAGATTCTTGTCTTCAATTTTATAGCAAGTTAATGGACTATAACTCCCTTGACAGCACACAGCCCTTTCCTATCCCTTTTTTGAATGAAGAAGTCATTTTTCAAGCCGCCCAAGCAGGGGATATTTTAGCAAATAATAATAATTACTTGGTAGATACGACCCTATATGAATTATATGGACAAAACGACCTTAGAAAAGATTTTTTCTTCCGGACAGCTGAACTGGGAAATCATTTTAAGGGGACATACATGGGAGCGAGTCCTGGCATAAACGTTTTTGGCGGAATTGCAACTGACGAAGTATATCTTATAAGAGCAGAATGCTTCGCACGGCTGGGAAATAGCGCGGCAGCAATGGCTGACTTAAACGAATTACTTGAGAATCGTTGGGTATCCGGCACATTTGTTCCACTAACTGCAACGACTCCGGGTGATGCGTTAGAACGCATACTCATTGAAAGAAGAAAAGAACTGTTATTCAGAGGGCTGCGTTGGAGCGATTTAAGGAGACTAAACAAAGACCCAAAGTTTGAAAAAACGCTTGTTCGTTTATTAGATCAGGATACATTTACAATCCTACCCAATAGCTCTAAATATGTATTTCCAATACCCCAGGCCGTAATTGACGCAACGGGGATGGAGCAAAATCAAAGATGAATAACAGACATAAATAATCGACAAAGCAATATATATTATGAATAACTTCCGGTCCATATACCTTATCTGTTTACTACTTTTTTATTTCCTAACCGGAAAAACACAAGAAAATAGGAACCAAGAAAACATTAGTTATCAGGAAATAGCAATTGGGAAACCAAGTCCAGACTTCATGCTTGACAATGTTATAAATTTTCACAAAAGCCAGGTTAACCTTAGCGATTTCAAAGGCAAACGGGTATTATTGGATTTCTGGACGACGAGCTGCATACCGTGCATACAGGGAATCCCTAAAATGGAGGCATTGCAAAAAGAGTTTAACGATGAGTTGCAAATAATTTTGGTTGGAATCACAAGAAATGATGATATTGTTAAATTTTACAATAAGCGGATTGAACAAGACAAAAGAATTTCCCTACCAATAGCAATTGATTCAACAGTCCACAAACTCTTTAATGTAAAGACAGTACCGCATTATGTGTGGATTGACGATTTCGGGGTGATACAAGCAGTTACTTACAGCTCCGATGTCACGAAAGAAAATATCCGAAATTTTGTGAATGGAGTAAATTTAAATCTAACGAAAAAAAATGACATAAGAATTGATTACAACCCCTTGCAACCATTGTTAATAGATGGAAATGGCAATAATGATGCTACTATTATCCATAGCACAGTATTAACAGGCTATATTGAGGGCTTAAGGATTGGTCAAACTACATATATACCTGATGGTACTAAGCCTATGAAGAGGATAAAAGGTTTGAATACAAGCTCGGTTACACTATATAGAATGGCCTATGCAGATGAAAATGGGACGATTCCTATATCAAGGACGATCCTTGAATTGGAGAATCTTGATAAGTATAGCCATTCGCCTCATCTAAACATCTTAGATTGGGCTAAACAGAATGCATATTGTTATGAACTCAATGTATCCGACAATAGTACTGGTAATATTTTCAAAATCATGAGAAGGGATTTAGAAAATGCAATTGGCCTTGAAGCTTCATTTGACATACGAAATGTTGACTGTTACGTAATGAGTTGTCACGATTCAACAAAACTGAATGCCCAGGGAGATAGTACATTTGCGGATTGGAGTTCTGCTGGTATTTCTATAAAAAACAAGCCTTTTTCTTCTTTTTTTGACATGGTAAAATATTACCATCAAGACAAAATTCTCCTTGACGAAACTGGAATAAATAAAAATGTCGACATTCAATTGAATACAAACATGACTAATTTAGAAGAAATAAATAACGCTCTATTCCAATATGGTATTACAATAGAAAAATGCAATAGAAAAATAAAAATGCTTGTTTTAAAAGATTGATAAATAAATGCTTAAAGATCAGGTCGTCGAATCAAACATCAACGACCTGATTTTTATTATTAATCGTTGACAGGGAACCCTAAAATATCTCCGGAAGGAAGATCTTTACAACATTGAGCTACCGTTCCTGTACATTCTGTCTCAGGGTCATTACACGGGCGTGGGTCATCATTCAAATTTGACCCATTAGCTGTTACTGTAGCAATTACAGCGGCCGCAAATGCAAAAGCGGCAAATGAGATTTTAATTTTTCTCATAATTGAAATAATGCTTTTATAATCTCAAAAAACAATAAAAACTTTGATTAAGAAATGCCTACTATTTTATACAGGTGTTCAGCTTCTGCCTGTTTATCGCGCAATAAATAATCCCAACTGGCTCAAGTGTTGTGCGACTGCACGCTCAACACGATTGGGAGCCGCGTTTAGGGCCTGATCAACCCATCTATCGTGACTTTACGGTTTTTGAACCATCCCAGGTATGCATCCAGTTGTGAAAGCAGAAAATAGGGGAGGTTAAGCAATTGATAGGTTTTACCGTCTCTGCTTTGCCGGATTTGACTTCTATAGGGATTAACTGATATTCAAAGTGATATAGGTAGTCCGTATCTGCGGTTAGACAGTCGGCGGCGTGATGAGAAATGCACCCTATTGTTGTATAATCATCGTTTTTTAGACTAGGCCGGGGATCCAACATTTTACGGGAAAGGGAAAGTTCCCAAAGCATCTCTCGTGCCATTTTAGAGTAGGCGTAAGCGTCATCAAAAAAAACTTGTAGTATATACTTAAAATATATGCCTTTGTGAAAAACGAGCGGATGAAGACTTTATCGTTAAAATTGGACAACCGCGTGTTTGCGGATACGGAAGAAATGACAGCCAAGTTGAAGTTGGCCAGAAATCGCTATATCAATGAAGCGGTAGAAGCGTATAACCTCTTCAATAAAAGGCGGCTCCTGAAAAGTAAACTGGCTAAAGAATCCAAACTAACAAGCGCTGACTCCATGCAAGTTTTGCATGAATTTGAAAAATTGATGGATGGCGATTAGACAGTATGATATTTGGCTGGCTGACCTCAATCCCACAAAAAGTACGGAACCCGGTAAAACGCGACCCTTTGTGTATCGAACTACTCCGTGTGCACTTACAAGAAGGACAACTTGATCGGCTGAGCGATATACTGGTTGACCAGATTAGGGCAATAGACAATAATCGGCTAATCAAAAAGCTTGGACGGCTTACCGAAGACCAAATCCCCAAATTGAAAGCGAATACCCGGATTGTGCTGGATATATCGTGAGCGTTGCGCGCAGCAACTTTCTCGTGCCTTTCTATTCCGGATTTGGGCGTAGCGAGTACAGGACAGGGCTTTGCTTTCTTGGGTGATGCTTTCCGTAAGGTTATTTTAGCGGCATTTCCGGTCCATTTCATTTGCAGTCACGTCACGATGCTATTTTGTCGTGGCCAGACTTGTTATCGGTGCTTCGGAAGGCCACCAAGGATTAAGGTACAAGCTGCGGTGAATCTCGCGGATTGAGGTTACGGCTTTATGCTCGAAAGATATTCCTGGGCGTTCATCACAGGAATATCTGCCAGCTTGAAATCCGGTGCGTTACGCGTGATGATGACGCCGCAATTTGCTTTGATGGCACTGTAGTACTGCAAGGAGTCTTCGAAATCCGTGAAATCAGCGTTTAACCCCTTCTCGACAATGGCTTCATCGATGGGACATACCTCACAGATTACCTTGAACTTCCGTAGGCTCTCCTTAGCCCGTACGGCATTGCCGAACTTGCTCAATAAATAATGAGCCGTAGCAAATGTCAATGCCGAGCAGACTAGTATAACACGACCTTGATCGGCAAGTGTCGCCAGTTTTGCTGCCGGTTCGTAATATGGGTGGCGTTCGGCCAAGAGGTCAAGGACGATGTTCGTATCCCAGAATATGCGGGAAACAGCCATCAGTTATATTTGTCAGCGAGGTAATCGGAATACCCTCGACCGTGTTCGGCGTCTTCCGGCATCCCTAAGCCATTCGACATACTTTTGACAAATGGCGAAATAGGTAAATCGGCCGCTGTCCCTTGGTCAGTAAGCGATTTCAAATACGCTTCGATAATGCCTGATAAGCTTCGCTGCTGCGACGCTGCGTACGATTTCGCACGTTCGATAACCATCTTGTCGAGTTTCAATGTCAATTTCGTATCCATGGCAACAAACTGTACGTGCAAAAATAAGAAAAATATCCGTATAGGCAAAAGGTTAGCCGTGCATGACGACATAGTCGGTATCCAATACACCAAGCCGCTGCCTGTTTTGGAAGGACTGTTGGAGATTGGGGTGTTGGAGTGTTGAGCACAAGTGGCGCTTCGCTGAACACTTGCCCCTCTGGTGCGAGAGTTAACTTTTCTCGCTATGGTTAAACCGCGGCAGGTCTACTAGCGGGGCACCCATTTCACCGTCTCGCTCACCAACGTTGGAAGTACGGAATGCTTCCCCGCCTTAAACGAATGGTCCGCCCCCTCAAGCCGCACCAGCGAGGCCAAGGGCAGCGAATTGCATACCGAATGGATGAGCTCCCACGTGGCCAGCGCATCCCTGGAGCCCTGCAGGAAGAGCATAGGAATGCGTAGTTGCTGGAGGTGGTCGGCTCGAACGGTGGCTGGCTTACCGGCCGGATGGAGCGGAAAACCATAAAACACAATACCGGCTACCCCGCTATCCGGATGGGCGGCGAGGTATTGCGAAGTCATCCTTCCGCCAAATGATTTGCCAGCTGCAATGAGGGGTAGCATAGGATTCAGGGTACGGGCCTTCGCAATAGCCGCCGCGATGGTCTGATGGGCGACTGCGGGGGAATCCGGGCGGCGTTTCTGTTGCTCCGAAAACGGGAAGTTGAACCGCAGGACGGCAATGCCCGCATCGGCAAGCGAACCGGCAAGCGCTTCCATAAAGGGATGGTCCATGCCGGCACCCGCGCCATGGGCCAGCGTAAGGGTGCATATGGGATGGTTTGGTGCAGTGTATTTAGCCGTTACCGCATTGACCGTGGGGGAAATCCTCAACTTGAGTGTTTGCGCATCCATGCTTCATTGTAGTTTCGTGTGTTGCGGCTTAAACGCCTCTTTGGCGTGCACGCCTTGGCAATCTACGAAAATTCAGGTACAGCGCAATCAAGAAAGCCACAGCGAAACTCACCGCGGTGATTGCGTCGATCCACCCCGGGTCGCTGTCGGCTCCTGCCAGCTTGTCTACCTGATACTTGACAAATGAGTTCGGCAGGTTGCGTTCGCCGAGGCGGGTTTTGACCTCCCATTGCCAGTCGGTAATCGGGCAGTAGCCGATGCCATACCAGATACCCAGTACAAGCCACGACGCTGCCGTGAGCAGCACCCCGCACAGATGCCAACGGCGTGTGGCAGGCCAAATCCAGCCCAGCAGGTTAAACCCGATGATCAGCAGGTGTAACAGCGTATAAAAGCTATCGAGTATGGGTAGCCACACGAAAGATAACAATAGGGGACGGGAATTGTTGCGTGGAAGACCGACCCGATGTGGGAGCAATTACAAATGGCGGTGTAGCGAAATGCCATTGAATGTCGTCTACAACTCATAAATACCTGATTTATGCAAAGAGTGTTACTTTTGATGGTGGTACTATCGGCAGGTGCAGCGGTATCGTGCAAGAAGGACCCGACAACAGTAAACCTGGCAACGCTGGATGCGGTACAGGAATACCAATTGTATAGCGCCCAGTCCGATGGCAGCATATCATTGAAGTGGGGCGATTTTCGGATGTGTCTCGTTGGGCCCTGCCCACAGGCGACCACACCAGTGAAATACCAGGTCTTCATATCTGAAGGTGGGCCGGAGGATTTCCGGCTTCATACGCAGCTGCCGCCAAGCAAGACGGAACTGACGATCCGCGGGCTGGAAAACGACAAGCCGTATCTTTTTCAAGTGGTGGTGGTTGGAAAGCACGATAGCGTAGTGACGACCAATAGGATCATGACAGCCCCAATAGGCCATCGCATTAGCGACGTAATGCACTTTCCACAACCGACGGATGTCAGCCGGTCATACGACGGGCGGTTTGATGCCTTCACGACCTACCGGGCCAGTTCGGGTAGCACATTGACTATACGGGAGGGGCAATCGCCAGAGGTGGTGGTGCGGAGCCGCACACAGGCGCCGGCCTGGGCGCCCGCCGACTACCGGCTGGCCTATCAGACGAGCGATGGATTGACGGGACCGACCTACCCCGAGCATATTTACGTGTATGATTCGGAGGAGGGGACACATCGGCAGATCGTGGGCGGGCAGCGCCGCAACGTGGAGCCGGCATGGTCGCCGGATGGCCGTTCGCTTTTGTTCCTGTCAGACCGCGGTGGTGAAGCTGGCTACTTAGACCTGTGGAGTGTTGACGTGGCTGACACCACCAAAGTACAGCGTTTGACAACGGTGAGCGCCACCAACGAAGTGTTGAGTGGGCTGGCCCCAACATGGTCGCCTGATGGCGGCAAGATCGCGTTTACTACGGTGCCTTCGACGGATAGCAATGTGTTGCCCTATTCGCTGCGCATCGTCGAAATGGATGCCGATGGCACCGACCGACGGCTATTGGTCGAATCGGATTGGAACGATTACAACCCGGTATACTCGCCCCTGGGCGATCGGATCGCTTTTCTCAGTGATCGCAGCGGGGGCCGTGAAATATGAACGATGATACTCGCTACAGGTGCGCTGCGGCAACTGACCTATACCGATGACCTCGAACAGCCAAGCTACTACGTGCAGGATGGACTGCAGTGGTCGCCCGACGGGTCGGGATTATACTTCACGGGGGTAAAGAGCGGCATGAAATACGGGTATTTCTTCGTAGATAGCGCGCCGCTGGCCCACTAAGTGACGCGTTTCACAAAATTCACGGTCTCATCTACCAATATGATGCGTTGCGCACCATATTGGTAGCGTCTACTGCGGTACGCGTGTGCCGGCGCAGGAGTGTAGCCGAGCCTCGCATTAGATGGTAAAGCGGAAGTACTGCCACTCGCTCCAATTGCAATAGCGGTCGCCGATTTTGGCGCGTACCCGCCACCGTCCCGGCTGTGCACCTACAAAATTGTGGTTGAAGGATGTGCCCGTCAAATTGTGGTGCACAGAAAAGGTCTGGAAAGACTCGGCGGCCCATTGGCCAGCGCGCACGGCACCGTGGGCATCGATTTCGATGCTGTAGGTTGCGCCAGGTATGGATACAGGTTGCCAACTGAACGTCATGGTGCGTGGGTAATGGTTAAATACGCTACCCTCGGCAGGGGCGATTGGCCTGGGTACCGCGCCTTTCCACCAGCCCAATGTGGGGTCTCCCAGGATGCTCATCCCGTAGAACCATTGGCGTTCGCCAAGATCATGGTCTCCACCGCGTGCACGCCACCAATCGATCATAGCATCTCCGATGCAATTGCCCTCGCCGATGGGCTTGTAAAAGTCGGCAAAAAACAACATAGAGCCCGTTTTCGTACTGCCTACGGCCGTAAGCCCGGTATTGGTTTCGCCGCCGGCTTTGTCAAAAATGTACCAGCCACCAATATACTCACTGGTGGTAAACCGGGCCGAGCTGCAGCAAAACAGGTTGAAAAAATGCGCATTCGGTGCACGTTGATCGCGGAAGTAGGCTGTTTCGATGTATTCAGTAGTGCTTGACGATGGCACGCGGAACGAATGCACGTGGGGGGAAGAGTGCGAGCAGACCTGCACGAATGAGCGGCTGCGGTTTATTTCCGTTTTGTATAAGTCTGCGTCGGTAATGTCGGGGTTGGTGTATTTGGTGATGTAAGCAGCGGGGGTCATCTGGTCCATCTCACAGTCGTCAAAGCCAGTCCAATCGTCGTCTACATAAGCGAGGGCGGATCGGGAATGGCCCAGATCACCGGTACGGAAACGGTGGTTGCGATCGAAGTAGTTGTTGAGTAGTGTAGGGTCGTTTCCGTTTAAGGTTGGTGTCCAGAGGCGCCCCAACCAAATCTCTGGGGTGACATGCCCCGATACGGCATTGAATTTGCCGTCGGCGTCCGAATCGGTCCAGGTGGCATTCGTATCCATGTAGTACAGGTCGCAGGGAAACTCGGAAGCACTGCCATGGAAGTCATCACTCATCTCGAACCACGCTGGGGGGATGGCACCGACCATGACCACGCCTTTTGGATTTCTGGCCTTGATGTAGCTGCGGATGTAACTGGGGGTGCCGCCATTGTATACGTGGATGGTGGCCCAAAACTGGTCGCGCCCCAGATCGAGCACATACCGATCTATCCGGTCTTTGATCTGTTGGTAAACGTCTTTGTGCACGAGTACCAGTACATGCCCGCGGTAGTGCCGGAGTAGCGTTCGGGTATTGAGGTATGATTCGCCCGCGGGGTACGACGGCCGCTTCTTTTCGGAAATCAGCGGCACTAAATCAAGGAATTTCTTGAAGGTGAGCTGGTAGTCCTTAAACGTCTCGAGCTTGCGCCCGCGGTTGTCCGTTAACTGTAGGTTGCGTACACTGCGGTATGCCTGGTTGAGTTTGTAGTTGCGCCCGATCGCTTCGAGGTTAAATACCGTCCGGTCCTTCAATACCTGTGCGCGTACTAATTGCGCGTTGGTGATCGCTTTTTTCTCACCGGCAACGAGTGATGCCAGTTTAATCGTTTTCTTTGCCATGGCTCTTTAGAATCTAATTGGATATGACTACTTTCCTATTTGTATGGCAAATTTTATAAAGAGTTGAGCGTTGTGCAATACCTGAAATGGTGTAATTAATGAACCAGTAGTTTGCAATATGACTTTACCACAACTGCCTTTCTTGTGAAGAAAATGGATCGAACTGGTTACCCCCGGTAAGATTTGCTGTTATTTTTTGGTAGGGTAAACTTATTTATACATTGAGCTGTTGTATCACTACGGGGGTGTCATTGAATGTTTCTCCATGGCTTTATCTTAGCAAAACGCGGAACTCTTTAAACGATATACGATGAAAACGTTGCAATTCACAAAAGAAATCAATGCGACGGCCCAGAAAGTATGGGACGTACTTTGGAATCCGGAGACCTATTCAAAATGGACAAGGGCATTCAATCCCGACGACCCGCTTGGCGGATCCATGCGGAGCGATTGGGAGGTAGGTGGTAAAACGCTATTCATGGATAGCAATGGCAGCGGGATGGTATCTACCATAAAAACCATAGATGAACCTTATGAGCTGGTATTTGAGCACCTAGGCGAGCTGATTGACGGGCGGGAGGATACGACGAGCGAAAGGGTGAAAACCTGGGCGGGCTCGTTGGAAGAATACTACCTTACGGAACAGGACGGCATCACCACACTCCGCGCTTCTGTACAGATTCCAGAAGGAGACGAAGGGGAGGAGACAATGGACCGTGGGTTTACAGAGGGCTTAGAAGTAGTGAAACGGCTGGCGGAGCAGTAAATTCAGCTTTAAACCGGCATTACGCCATGGCGTTCAAAAAAGGCACGTTCCAACGCTTCCCGGTGTGATGGATGGGCAATGCTGATGAGTGCTTTTCCCCGTTGTTTGAGGTTTTTCCCAAACAGGTTGACCATGCCGTACTCGGTAACTACCCAGTGCACATGCCCGCGTGTGGTGACCACACCGGCTCCTTCCTTGAGGTATGGCACGATGCGGGACTGATTGCGTGAGGTGACGGAGGGTAACGCGATGATCGGCTTGCCGCCGTCTGACAAAGAGGCCCCTCGGATGAAATCCATTTGCCCGCCGATACCGGAAAACTGGTAGATGCCGATGGAGTCGGCACATACCTGGCCGGTGAGGTCGATTTCGATGGCACTGTTGATTGCCGTCATCTTGGCATTCTGCCGGATGATGCTGGTATCGTTTACATAGGATATATCCATGACCAGCACCTTGGGGTTGTCGTGTACGAAATCATACAGCTTGCGGGTGCCCGCCATAAACCCGGTGACGGTACGCCCCCTCTTTATCTTTTTGAGGCTGTTGTCGATGACGCCGCTTTTGAGTAAGGGGATGACACCATCGGAAAGCATCTCCGTATGAATACCCAGGTGCTTGTGGCCGGTGAGGTTTTGCAGCACCTGGTCGGGTATGCTGCCTATGCCCATCTGCAACGTTGCACCGTCTTCAACGAGCGAAGCGACATGGCGCCCGATGGTTCTGACGGCATCGGTTGATTTTTGGGAATAATCAACCTCGTGAAGCGCCACTTCTTGATATACTAAATGGTCGATATCGCTGACGGAGATGAATCCGTTGCCATGTGTACGGGGCATTTTTGGATTGACCAGTGCGACGACAATGCGGGCGTTTTCAACGGCGGCCTTGGCAATATCTACCGAAGTGCCCAATGAACAATACCCGTGCGCATCCGGCGCTGATACCTGTACCAAGGCGACATCGAGCGGAAGTATGTGCTGATTGAACAGCTGCGGTATCTGGCTTAGGAACACCGGTACATAATCGCCACCGTTCTCCCGTATAAGCGATCGGATATTTTCGCTCACGAAGAGGGAATTGAAATAGAAGCTTTTCTTGAATTGGGGCGTGTTGAAGTTGATGCCGCCCATATTGGTGATGCCCACCAATTCGACATTCCGAAGTGTTTCGTGCCTATCGATCAGTGCGTTGACCAGCGGTACGGGCGTGGCCGCGCTGCCGTGTATGAATACCCGGTTGCCTGATTGTACACAGGCTACTGCTTCTGCGGCGGTTATGTATGTGGGTGCCATCCTTTTTGTTTTTTGACTATTTATCTGGTGAAAAATGATTTTCCTTGTAACTACAGCGCCATGCGCAAGCGACAGTGAAAGTTAACAATTTTGCGCTAATTGGAGCTGAAGAATCTCAAAATCCGGATTCTTCAATGATCCCAACGGTGCTGCAAAAATTCAAAGAAAAATTTGCGTAGTCGGATAGCTACATTTATATTTGTAGCCAAATAACTTCATGATGAAATTAAGAAGAGATGTATTTCAGGCGATAGCTGACCCAACACGGAGGGCCATTCTCTTGTTGGTGACCACCCAGGCCATGACCGCAGGGGCGATAGCCTCGAATTTTGATACGGCCAGACCCACGGTTTCAAAGCATTTGCAAATACTGACTGCATGTGATTTGCTACAGCAGGAGCAAAAGGGTAGGGAAGTCTACTATCATTTGAATCTGGAAAAGATGAAAGAAATAGCCGACTTCGTAGAACCCTTCCGGAAAATGTGGGACGACCGGTTCAACAAGCTGGAAGCTGTGATGAAAAAATCTACAAACAACTAAAGATGGAACAGAGAACCAAAATCAATGCCGAGGAAGGCAAACAGGAATTGACAATAACGCGGGAATTTGACTTGCCTTTGGCGTTGCTCTTTAAGGCCTACGAGGAACCGGAATTTATTGAGCAATGGATGGGAACAAAGGTATTGAAACTGGAAAACAGAAAGCACGGCTCGTATGTGTTTGAAACTTCGCACCAGGGCAATGTGATGTTTCGGGCAAATGGAACCATACACGAGTTTATCCCTGAGCAAACGATTATACGGACCTTTGAAATGGAAAATGCGGCAATCGGTGTGCAGCTTGAGTTTTTGGAGTTTGAAAAATTGACGGAACAGACAAGCAGATTGACAATGCAGGTTATTTACCGATCTGTTGAACACCGGGCCGTACAATTGAAAATGCCGTTTGCATATGGCCTGAATATGGCGCACGATCAATTGCAGGAAGTAATGGCTAACTTAAACTAATTTGGTATGTCGAAAAAAAGTAAAATCATCTATTGGGTGGCAACCCTATTTTTATCGTTGGGCATGCTGGCAGGCGGAACCCAGCAAATGCTTCAAATCGGTGGCTATAATGAAATCGTAACCCGGCTGGGGTACCCGCTTTACATGCTATCCATTATAGGGGTTTGGAAGATATTGGGGGTGGTGGCTATACTACTGCCCCGCTTTCCCTTAGTAAAAGAATGGGCGTATGCTGGTTTTTTCTTCGTGATGACGGGCGCTGCCATTTCTCATGTTGCGGTGAAAGAGCCATTTGTGGAGGTGGTGCCGTCGTTGACACTGCTCACGGCCATTATTGTTTCGTGGTATTTCAGGCCTGCAAGCCGGAAAGTGGCCCCAACGAACGAACGTGAATAAATTAAAGCTATTGGCAAAATGACAAACATAGCAATTGAAGAGGGTGTGGTACATGAGGTGCCAGACGATTTGAAGCATGTATTGCGCTCCAACGCGGCACTATTGGAAAAATGGAATAAATTGACGCCGCTCGCCCGCAATGAATGGATTTGCTGGACGACGATTGTAAAGCAGGAAAAAACACGGACAGAACATATCAAACGATTGAGTGAAGATATCGTTGAAGGCAAGAAACGCCCTTGCTGCTGGCCCGGCTGCCCCCACCGGCGGCCCAATGCGCAGAAATGGTTTAAGTAACTTGAGTTGAATCCCATGATCAGCAGGTGCAATAGCGTATAAAAGCTATCGAGTATGGGTAACCACACGAAAAATCTCTATATATTTCCCTACTTGCTGTTTTTTAGCGCTGCAACCTGAGTGGCTAAATCGGCAACAGCTTTGGTTAAGGTGGTCAGCGCGGCGAGTATCTTTTCGGAAGTACTGTCTTGAGTAAATGTCGGTTCGTAATTCAGATAGCTTTGGTGCGATGACGAATCATGACTGGAATTTCGCTGGATATTATATACGGCCTTGTCCTCATCAAACGCAATTACCTTTTCTGCCGGGATTCCTAAAACGCCCGAAATCACCTTCATGTCTTCCGGATCGATCACTTCCTGCCGCTCTAATTTAGACATCTTTTGCTGGCTCCAGCCACACTGCTTTGCAAACGTTTCCTGCTGTTCGTAACCGAAAAGCATGCGTAGCTTGCGTGTGTTGCGGCCATCGCGCCGCTTGGGGATATGGGGGGTGGTCATAAGGGCAAATTTAATTGTTTAATTTGAAAATTGGAAAATTTGATAATCATTGCACCAGCCCGTACCACCACCAGATTACTTGCATAACGCCGAGAAAGAAGATACATCCTAACTTGGCACGGAGGAGGCGCAGCGCGTTGGATACTTGTTTTTTTACCGTACCTTCCGAAATATCCAGTCGGTCGGCAATCTCCTTATGCGAAAGGTACGCTTTGCGGCTGAGCTCGAATACTTCGCGCATGCGGGGCGGCAGGTTTTCGATCTCTTGCTCAACCAGTTTTTCCAGTTCGGCAACGCGGAGTGGTTCATCCGTCATAAATTCGCCCTCGCTCAGATCAAGCTGGCTTAGGTAACTGGCTTTTACTTTCTCCTTGCGGATGTACCGGATAACCTGATTGCGGGCCGCACCATATAGGTAGCTGCTCAACGAAAAGCGCAGCTCTAGCTGCGGGGCGTTTTCCCAGAAATGAACGAATACATCCTGCACCGTATCCGTAGCCTGCGCCTCATCGCGGAGCAGGCGGTGGCAAAAGCGGTGCAACGCACCCCAGTACCGCTGGTATAGCTCGGTGTATGCGTATGTGTCTTGCTCTTTGACCAGATCGGCCAGTACTTCATCCGTGAGTAATGCGTATGTTTTCATCCATGGTGGCTTGGCTAGCACTCAAAGATACCGTTTTCGATCCAAAAAAGAAAATCCGATATCCCAGTCATCCAGACGTATGCAGTGCCGTCGCTTTTTTCAACCCTTCCAGAAAGTCTTTGCCCCAGCGTTGCACGTCGTAGTGGTTTACCGTTTCAAACAATCGCTGCATGCGCAGCCTCTTTTCGGTGATGTCTAGCTCCAATGCGTTGTACAGCCCGTCTTTGAGGCTTTGGCCATCGTACGGGTTGGTGCGGATGGCATGGGGTAGTTCTACCGAGGCACCGGCAAATTCAGAGATGACGAGCACGCCGGCGGGGTCTTCCTGCAAACCCTGCACGGCCACGTATTCTTTGGCCACGAGGTTCAGCCCGTCGCGCAGTGGCGTAATCCAGGCCACATCGGCAATGGCGTAGTAGGCGATTACTTCTTCAAACGGTACCGACCGGAAGAAGAAGCGGATGGGGGTCCAGTCCATGCTCGCGTATTTGCCATTTATTTTCCCTACGGCCTGCTCAAGCTCTTCCTGTATGCGCTCGTATACTTTCATGCCCTGCGATGGCGGTGTGCAGATATTGATCAGTTCGAGTGTGCCGTGGTATTCCGGATGTTCATCAAGAAATTCGCCGAACGCCTCGATTTTCTCCAACGGTCCCTTTACGTAATCCAGCCGCTCCACGGACAGGACAATGCGCTTGCCAACGGTCTGCTGGCGCAGGGTGGCTATACGCTCGTTGGTTTCTTTGCTTTCGCAGATGCGGCGGATATTATCCATGTTGACACCTACGGGTTGGGCTCCCAACCGGATGGTGTTGTCGCCCACGGCGATTTGCTTGGTCATCTGGTCGATGCCGAGGGCACAGCTGTAGGTAAGGAACTGCTTGGCAGCGTTGACTCGGCTAAGCACTTTGGTAGGTGCATGGCTTTTCACCACATCCACAAAGTTTTCGACATACCGCGGGATATGGAAGCTGACAAAGTCGCACTGCAGGAGGCTGCCAATAATCTCATGCCGCCAAGGGATGATGTTGAAAATATCGGCCGGTGGGAAAGCAGTGTGATGGAAGAAGCCGATTTTGAGATCGGGACGCAGCTGACGTAGATACGCAGGTACCATCCACAGGTTGTATTCGTGTATCCACACGTATGCCCCGTGCTCGGCCTCGGTGGCCACGCGTTCGGCAAACAGTTTGTTGATATGGAGGTAATGCCGCCAATGGTCGTGATTAAACTGCGCTTTGCTGATGAATGAGAAGATCGTGGGCCAGAACGCTTCTTTGGAGAATACGCGGTAGAACAGGTCGATGTCTTTTTGGGGCAAGGGAATGATCGATGCCTTGAGGTTGGGATACTTCGCTTTATCAATGTACTGGCTAAGCTGGGGGTTGTCGCCCAGTAATCCTTCCGCCTCTTCACCAATCCACACGCCCGGCCTGCCTTTATCGAAAAAGCCCAGCAATGAAGGGATGATGCCATTGGGGCTGCGCGGCGGAACGCGTTTCGGCTTGCCGTTTTCGTTGACGATATCGAACGGCAGCCGATGGTAGACCATGAGCAGTTGTTTGTTATGGGTATCTTTCTTCTTGACTACCTTATCTTGCGTGGGGTGATAATCCCGAAAGGGTTCGAAATGCTGCATAGCCTCCAATATGCCGCCGGCTCCTTCTTTGGTGGCTTTGAATACGTGGGCCATATGGTCTACGGCAGCCAGGAGGACCGGTTCGGAACTGCCTACGGCTACTCCTTTGTAGCCCGTTTCGAAAAGCGAGTAGTCGTTGAAGGTGTCGCCGGCAACCAACACCTTATCTTCGGGGAAGCCGGTGAGTTGGACGAGCTTTTTGAGCGTTGATCCCTTATTGACGCCGCCAGGTAGGATATCGAGGTATTTGCCTGCCGACAATAACACATCGCATTGATGCTGGTTGGCGATTTCCCGAACCGCGTTAAGATCTACGCTGTCATCGTAGTAGAACGAACAACGCCGTTGTTGGGGCACCTCCTGTGGTTGGATGCCCGGAATGGCAGATAAGTGTTGCTTCAGCAGGTGCTCATCGGGCCACCGCTGTTCAATGTCGGATTGGATGGCTGCGATGGGCTCGCGGGTAAGACCATCCACCACGGTGGCACCTACATCGCTGATGATGTAGTGGGGTATCGGGATGGTGGGGTCGTGCAGCAAGGGGAGCACGGTTTCTATGCCCCGGCCGGTCACGAATACCAATTTGATGTCTGGTTGATTCCTGATTAAATGGTAGAGCTTTCTTTTTTTGGAAACAGAACCGCCGAGGAAAGTGCCGTCGAGGTCTGTGGCTAATAACATCATCGTTTTTTTCTTTTTTTAAGCGCGATGCACCCCCCATTGAAGGTGCCTATACGCTTAGTGAGACAAAAATACGGGAGATTGATATTTAAACAGGTGACCCAATACCTGCCCCTTTATGCTAGGGTATGAGACCATAAAAGGGATTTTCAGATCAAAAAGGGGCGGATATATGGCCCCAAGGCGGTGCAAAGGTATGGAAAATGGGGGAGGGTACCAAACGAGCCCAGTTGCTCGCTGGCGAACCGGCTGTTTAGTTCCACATCGGGTTTTGGGGGAAATTAGCCACGTGGGCGTACTTGGGCCCAAGGGATACGATGGCTTCTTTCCACAGGTTTTCGCCATCATTTCCGAAGGTGATGTCGGGGTTGTAGTGGTTGCTGATGACCCATGCATTTTCCTTCAGCTCGCCTTCCAATTGGCCGGGGCTCCAACCGGAATAGCCAAGGAAAAACTTGATTTCATCGGGGGTAATGTCGCCGTTTTTGATCAACACCTGGAGGCTTTCGAAGTTGCCTCCCCAATAGATGCCATTTCCCAAACCAATCCCGCTGTTTAGTTTATCGTAGCATTTATGGATGAAATGGATGCTGTCTAGCGCCACGGGGCCACCGAGGAACAAGGGGAAGTCGGCATCGGGCAATTCGCTCATGACATCACTGACCTGAATGGTGGCGGGTTGGTTGAGTACGTAGCCCACGGTTCCTTCTTCGCCGTTGTGCTCGCACAATAAGACGACCGAACGCTGGAAGTTTGGGTCAAGCATAAAAGGTTCTGAAAGCAACAAGCTGGCTATTTGGGGAGTGTTTTTGTTGAACATGGCTAGACCTCCATTCCTTTTAGTTTATGTAAACTTAGCAAAAGTTGCTTGTATATGCAATTATGGCCTGTATCCCAATCGGTCCAACAGCTCCGCAAGTGTGTCATGCGGAGCCAGCAAGTGTGCTTGGAGGCCCAATGCCTTGGCCGTTTCGATGTGCTGCGGACTGTCGTCGACGAAAAGGGTCTCGGCCGGATTCAGCTCATGTGTATCCAATACGAACTGGAAAATCTCCTCATCCGGTTTCCGCATGCGCATGAGGTGCGAATAATAATCCTTTTCGAAGAAGCTGGCATTGCCGGTGAGACCGAATGTACGGTTGAGGTAATCCATGATCCATTGGTAATGGATTTCATTGTTGTTGCTTAAGAGGAATGTGCGGTATTGTTTTTTTAGCTGGAGAAGTAATTCATGGTGTCCGGGCCGCACGCCGATAAGCAGGCTGTTCCACGCGGCGTCAATGGACTCGTCGCTCAGCTCACTGTTGTGTGTGGCGTTGCGGAGCTCGTTGCGGAACTGCGCCGCGGTGATAATGCCCTTGTCGAATGCGTCGAATAGCGCGTGCTGGGCCTTGTGGCCGTAAAAAACATCTACATCTGGAATACCCAAATCGATGAAAGATTGCCGCAATTTTGGGAAGTCTATATCGAATAAGACATTGCCGTAATCAAGGATGATGTTGCGTATATTTTTCATGAAAATTTTTCTACTTCTCCGCAAATATGTACATTTGCAGCCGCAAAACAATACAATAGTTTGCACTGCGCCTATAGCTCAGTTGGTTAGAGTAGAAGACTCATAATCTTTTGGTCCCTGGTTCGAGCCCAGGTGGGCGCACAAATCGAAAAGTCGTTTTTCCGCAAGGGAAAACGGCTTTTTTCGTTTCTTAGGGCACTTTAGGGACATCTGTCCTACGTCGCATCGGATACCCCGAATCGACGTGACTTGCATAGATTTTTGTTGAACTTCACGTAAAAGTGTTACAAATGTGTTACAACCCTTTTACGTGCCAATTTCGAAAGAACTATGGCAACCGTTAGTGCAAAGGTGTTCGAGCATCACAAAAAAGCCGATGGCACCTACAATGTGAAAATTTGTGTGCAACACAAAAGATTAAGAAAGTATCTTGACACAACTCATTTTGTCGTCAGGAAACAATTAACCAAAGACTTTAAGGTCAAAGACCCGTTTATCGCCGACAAGGTCGAGAAGCAGCTTAGGGATTATCGCAAGATGATTAGTGAGCTTGACGAACGATTGGATTATTTTACCGCGGAATCCCTGAGCGATTACCTGCGTGACAAAGATGAGGATATCGATTTCATCAAATTTTGCGACCAACACATCGAACGTCTAAGAAAAGAAAAGCGTACGGGAACCGCGAACAACCACCGGAAAATCCGTAACAGCTTGGTCGATTATTTCAATAGGACATCCGTCTCGATCAAGGAGATCAATTCCAATATGCTAATGGCATACGAGCGTTACATGCGATCAGAAAGAACTATGGCAAGGGTTAATCAATTGGGAAATGAAGTTACTACGAAAGAAAAAGGGTTATCCGACAGCGGACTACATAATCAAATGCGTGACCTGCGGACGTTATTCAATGCTGCACGTGACCTATACAACAATGAAGACCTTGGAATATACCGCATCAAGCATTATCCATTCAAGAAATACAAGGTTGGTTCCCCACCCCTCACAAAGAAAAGGAACAATACACTTGAACAAGTATTAACTATTCGGGATTGTGTAACCACCCCCGGAAGTCGTGCGGAATTGGCAAAGGAACTTTATATGCTTTCGTTCTACCTTTGTGGCATAAATGCCGTAGACCTGTATCAAATAACGGAACGTGATGTTAGAAACGGACGTTTAGACTATAACCGTTCCAAGACACAGGGCAAGCGTAAGGACAATGCCTTTATCAGTATTAAGATTGTCGATGAAGCCAAGCCTTTATTGGAAAAATATTTAGGCAAATTACGTGAACGCTATTCAAGTGCCAATGCCCTTAATTGGGCATTATGTAAAGGCATGGAGCAATTACGCAAATTGACGGGGATACCCGATCTTACGCTGTATTGGGCAAGGCATACATTTGCCAACACCGCACGAAATGATTGTCGCATGAGTAAGGACGATGTAGCACTTGCGCTCAACCACGTTGACGAAGGTAATCGTACAACGGACATCTACATCGCCAAAGATTGGAAAATCGTTGATGATGTACAACGGAGAGTGATTGCGCAACTTAAAAAAGTCGAAGCAAAAATCAGGAAGAAAATTGCGGATAAGGCTACATCGGAAGATGTGGCCGCTTAGAAATGATAATGCTGCATGGGATGTTATATTCCATGCAGAACTTTTAATACTTTAATTTGACAATTATGAAAGCTGTAATATGGTTTTTTATAACGTGTATAATAGCAACAGTTGGTTTCTTTGCTGCTTTGAGCATGAAAACCCCATGGGTTGGATTTGCTGTTGCTTTTGGTGTATGGTTGATTTTTATATGGAACACGACAAAGCCTAAGAGGTAAACTGCTCCTGTCAAAAAATCAAAATTTGCATCTGTTATCGTAAATTTAGTTTTATGATTTTTGTGTATGACGAATAACAACTTAGAGCAGGATAAATCTGCGCTGCTTATTATAGATATGCAGTACGATTTCACAAATCCTCAAGGCCAAGCCTATGTCGATGGCACGGAAGAAATAATTCCCCACCTCGCTTCTCTAACAAATATATTCAGGAAATACGGGAAACCTGTGTTCCATATCATACGCCTGTATCAACCAGACGGAAGTAATGCCGAATTATGCCGTAGAGAGCTTATTTCGTCTGGTAAACAGATCGTTGCTCCTAATAGTCCGGGTGCAGAAATTATTGATGAATTATTGCCTGAAATTGACAACCCGCATTCTCATGACGAGCTTCTTAACGGGAATATCATCCGGTGTGGGGATAATGACCACGTCTTGTATAAACCGAGGTGGGGCGCATTTTATAACACGACATTACATGATATGTTGCAATCAAAGGAAATAAATTCGCTATTTGTTGCTGGCTGTAATTTTCCGAATTGCCCACGCACAACCATGTACGAAGCCAGTGAACGGGATTACAGGATTGCAATGATTCCGTCGACAATATCGGATGTCTACGATAGAGGCTTACAAGAAATGCAGAATATCGGTGTGCATATCTTTGAAGATCCTGCCCTCGTAGATTTCTTTTTCAAAAGTGGAATAATAATCACCGATTATCACCCGGCCTATAAAGACGCTTTCAAAGCTTTGAATATGGCGTGGCTTAACCAGTATTTTAATATAGAACCGGTTGACCAGTACGTATTGTCCAATCCGGAAGAAGCTATACTCAAAAGTGGTGGCAAAATCCTTTTTGCCTTGAAAGACGGTCAACCTATAGGTACAGCTGCTTTGAAAAAAATGGATGACTATCGCTTGGAATTGACCAAGATGACCGTACATGAGAATTACCGAGGGTGTGGAATCGGAAAAATGCTCTGCAGTCAGGCGATATCCGTATCCAAACGTCTTGGCGTGAAAGAGCTTGTACTTTTCTCGCACACCCGCTTAACAGATGCCCTGAATATATATCGGAAATTAGGTTTCAACGAAACGGAAATAGATAAGACAAAATACAAAAGAGCCGATGTCATGATGACGTTCACCTTTTAAATCCATATCAATTTTAACTTAACAAGATGACCACTTTAACGACCCCACAAACAATATTGACCAGCGCAGAGAAGTTTGATTTTGAAAATTTTACTTTCGGCTCTACGCCTACCGATCATCTATTTTTCGCTAATTACGACAACGGAAGCTGGGGCAATCCGAGAGTCGAAGAATTTAGCCACCTATCCCTCAGCCCATTCTCACTATGTTTCCATTACGGACAGACGGTCTTCGAGGGAATGAAAGCTTACCGCATAAGCGAGGGAACAATCAATATATTCAGGCCCGACAGGCATTTGGCCAGGATGAATCGGTCTTTGGCGCGGATGTGCATGCCGGAAATTCCAAAAGATTTATTCTTAACGGGTTTGGAGGCAATTGTGAAAGCGGATCATTCATGGTTGCCCGATGGCAAGGATAAACTTGCTTTGTATATCCGCCCCTTTGTTATTGCTACGGAGCCACGTTTGGGCGTTAAAGTTTCGGATACGTTTCTGTTTTGCATCGCCTGCACTCCCATCACGCAGTATTATGATAAGCCATTACGCGTTAAGGTAGAGACCGAATTTTCCCGATCATCTGAAGGAGGATCCGGTTATGCAAAATGTGGAGGAAACTACGGCGGAGCTTTCTATCCAACTTACCTCGCCAACCAACAAGGTTTTGATCAGATTATATGGACAGACGCTTCTACACATCAATTTTTGGAAGAGGCTGGTACGATGAATATTATGCTCATTGCCGACGGGAAACTATTGACCCCACCATTGAGCTCTTCTATTCTGGATGGTATCACCAGAAACTCGCTCATACAATTATGCCGGGATTTGGGTATTTTGGTCGAAGAACGGCGAATAAGCGTAGCAGAATTGGCCGATACCTTGGCTCATAACGAAAATGTGGAGATTTTCGGTGCAGGTACAGCCGCTATTGTTTCTCCAATAGCCAGTATCCAAATTGACGAAGTTGATTATCACCCTTACACGGGAGATAAAGCGGTAATGTACCGTCTGAAAAATGAATTGGAAGAAATAAGACATGGGCACAAGACAGACCCACACGGATGGAATTATTTAGTAAATATTTAGAAACAGCGAACAATGGATGTAAGATACCCAATCGGACAGTTTGAGAAGCCCAACCTTATCAATAAACAGGAACTTTCGGGCTGGGTAAGGACTATAGCAGGATTCCCGAAAGAAATAGCCAGCGAGGTTTTATCATTAACGGATGAACAGCTCGATACCCCCTACAGAGATGGTGGTTGGACCGTAAGACAAGTTGTCCATCATTGTGCAGACAGCCATATGAATGCTTTTATACGTTTTAAGTTGGCGCTTACAGAAACTGATCCTATTATCAAGCCTTATTATGAAGCTTTATGGGCAGAATTGCCGGACAGCAAAACTCACTTGGAGCCCTCGTTAAACCTTTTAAAAGGACTACATGAGAGGTGGAATAAATTACTTGAAAGCCTTGACGACGAAGACCTAAAAAGGACGTACGTTCATCCTGAACACGGTCGACCAATTCCTTTGGATGAAGTTATTGGCATGTATGCATGGCATTGCAACCACCATTTGGCTCATATTACGGTGTTAAAGAGAAACCAAAAGTGGATATAGCTTTTACAAAGCTTTATGGGCAAGGTCTCCCAGCAATTTAAGATCGCGATCCAATCGCTCATTCCATAATAAACCGTAGTTTAATCGAAGGCAATTTTCGTATTGATTTTGCAACGTGAAAATTCTGCCCGGTGCAAAACTGATTTTATGCCGCAGGCATTGTTCATATAATGCGATGGTGTCAATGGTTTTAGGTAATTCCACCCAAATCACAAACCCGCCCTGCGGTCTGCTGGCCATTGTTCCGTCAGGAAAATAATCCGAAATGGCCCTTGAAAATTTGAGTAGATTACCATGGAGCGTATGCCTTAATTTGCGAAGATGGTTCTCATACCGGCCTGTTTCAAGAAACCCGGCAATAACTTCCTGCGTGATGGAAGTCGATGAGATATTGTGATAGAGCTTCATGCGCCGTACCTCATCTTTGAACTTTCCCGGAGCAACCCACCCTACCCGATAGCCGGGAGCGAGCGTTTTGGATACCGAACCGCACCACAATACCAGGCCGCTTTCGTCATAGGTCTTGCATGATTTCGGGCGTTGCTGACCAAAATATACGTCACCATTGAGATCATTCTCAATAAGGGGAACGTTATATTTTTCAAGGAGACGTACCGTCTGTTTCTTGTTTTCGTCGGGCATGCAACTGCCCAGCGGATTGCTGAAATTGCTGATAAAGAGACATACATTTATCTTGTTTTTTCTTAGTGCATCTTCCAATGCGTTCAGGTCAACACCATGCTGTGGATCCGATGGTAGTTCCAATACTTTGACGCCTAACACCTGAGCGAGTTGTAACATGCCGAACGAGATAGGACTTTCCATGGCTACCGTATCTCCTTTTTTTGTCAATGCCATCATACAATATGACAGCGCGTTCAGGCAACCACTTGTGGTGATGATTTCATCATGCTTCAAATTACACTCCATTGCGAAAGACCATCGGGCAATTTGACGGCGTAACCGCTCATTTCCCTCGGTTTTGTCATACATGACACCGCTATCTTTCAACTCCCTTGTTGCCATCATAAGACCCTTGTTGAGTTTTGCTATGGGCAATAGCTCATTTGCCGGAGTCCCCAATGCAAGCGGTAAATGACCATCTTCCCCCAAGCTATCATAAATCTTGCGTACCAACAATTCACTGTCGGCATAATTCGCTTCAGATTCCGGGTTGGTAAGCTGGGGCAGCGCAGGAATTTTCGTTTTTGAATACCGCACATAGTATCCGGACTGAGGCCGCGTCTCAATCAACATTTTACTCTCTAAATAATAGTATGCACTCAATGCCGTATTTTGACTTACACCATATTCACGGCAAATCGTCCGTAGCGATGGGAGCTTATCACCGGTACGCAACGTACCGTTCAGGATTTGTTGCTCGATAATTTTAGCGATACGCATATAAGCGAACTCCGACTTGTTTTGTGTTTTCTTCATTCGTACATTTTAACTGCTACCAGCAAAAATAATAAAACTGCATCTGCTATCATAAAAATATATTACCGAATTTTGTTTGACAAGATGAACTTAAAGCTATGGGACACTATAAGATTAAAACGGGATTTCATCGGATGGATTTAGGGAGCATCCATTATTTTATCTCCAAAGAAAGCTATTGGGCTCAGAATGTTCCTTTTGAAATCGTAGAAAAGTCTTTAAAAAATTCCTTTTGCATAGGCGTTTTTGATAGTGAAGACAAGCAGATTGGTTTCGCCCGGATAATCTCTGATCGGGCGACTTTCGGTTACCTGTCTGATGTTTTCGTTTTAAAGCAATACCGTGGAAAAGGCGTCAGCAAAGCAATGCTGCAGTATATCGTTAATATCAAATGGGTAAAGCAGTTACGACGGTTTGTGTTATTCACCGAAGATGCCCAAACGCTTTATAGCCGCTACGGCTTCAGGAGTTTATCCGATTCGGAAAAATATATGGAAATTGTTCAAGATAATATGTATCGCACACCTATAAAAAGCAAGTAATAATGGATTTCTATCACAAGCACATATTTATCGTAGGTTCAGGGGCTATTGGCAAAGCGCTCGCTATCTTCCTTTCTCAAGCGGGTAGAAAAGTTACCATGATAAGAGGAAGCGTAGATGACGGTAGTACAGTAACCCGCCGTTTCGCTGTCGAAATGGAAAACGGCTCTATACACGAGGCGGATGTTGAGGTTGCAACATTGAATTCCCTTTCCGAGATTGACGGTATTGTTGTTCTCGCAACCAAATCTTTTGGAAATAAAAAACTGGCTGGCGCATTAAAATCAAAAATAGGCGACTCACCTATCGTACTCCTACAAAACGGCTTGGGCATCGAGCAACCTTTTTTGGAGTGTGGATACCAGCAGGTGTACCGTTGCGTTCTCTTTGTAACGAGTCAGTTGATTGATGAAGTTGTTGTGCGGTTTAAGCCTGTGGCAACTTGCCCTGTGGGAATAGCGCATGGAGATGAAGAGCAACTAAACAATATCGTCGCCCATCTAAATACCCCTGATTTTAGATTTATGAGTGAAGTGCATATCCAGCATATCATATGGAAAAAAGCGATCATCAATTGCGTGTTCAATTCGGTTTGCCCGTTATTGGAAATTGACAATGGCATCTTCCACAGAAATCCTGATGCGTTGAAAATTGCCCGTAGGGTAATCGCTGAATGCACAACTATCGCTCATGCAAAAGGAATAGCAATTCAGCCTGATGACGTAGAGAGTGGTTTGGTTCAAATAAGCCGGTTTTCCGATGGGCAAGCGATATCGACCTTACAAGATATACGGCGTAATAAAAGAACCGAAATAGAAACATTAAACGCTGAAATAGTGAGGATAGCGGAACAGATAGATCAGCAGGATGCCGTTAGGGAGACAAGGTTATTAGGTGAACTCACGAAAATAAAATCTGAGCTATCGCTTAATTTGTTGTTAGAGCATAAAATACTGATATAGAATTTAAGAACAATAAAGTACTTATAATGAAAACAATGATAATAACAGGCGCCAGCCGGGGAATAGGTGCGGCAACAGCACTCCTTGCCGCGAAAAACGATTATGCAGTAGCAGTAAATTATAAAAAGAACAAAGCCGCGGCCGACGATGTAGTTAATCGGATTGTATCACAAGGAGGAAAAGCCGTCGCTATTCAAGCAGATGTTTCCAGGCAAGATGAGATTGTTCGTTTATTTTCCGAAGTGGATAGGCATTTTGGAAAGCTCCATTGCCTCATCAACAATGCCGGAATACTTGAGCATCAGAAGAAATTCGTTGATCTTGATTATGAAAGATTGCAACGGATGTTTAACGCCAATGTAATGGGACCATTTCTGTGCTGCCAAGAAGCCATTAAACGCATGTCGTCAACATATGGTGGTGAAGGCGGAACCATTGTCAATGTTTCCTCCATTGCTTCCAGGACCGGGGCACCTTTTGAATACACCGATTATGCTGCCACAAAAGGAGCGTTAGATACCTTAACGATCGGATTATCGAAAGAATTGGCGGACGAGTATATCCGGGTAAATGCTGTTCGTCCCGCATTCATCCATACCGACATCCATGCCGATGGCGGTGAGCCTGACAGGATTGATCGGATAAAAAGTACTATTCCGCTTAAACGCGGTGGTTTGGCGGATGAGGTTGCAGAAGCTATTTTGTGGCTCGCATCGGATAAATCATCCTATTCGACGGGAATTTTCATTGATGTGACAGGTGGACGTTAACTTTTCCGAATCAAGAAGTAAATAAAAAATTGCATGAAAAATAGAGTCGTAAATATTCCAAAACCGTTATGGAAGTTACATGGAAAGCAAACTTATAAACAGGATTTAGTAATGACTTACCTCATTGCCGTAATAGTAATGCTGGTGAACTTAAAAGCAAGCAATGAATTGGTATTATGGAAAGTGATCGTTGTGGCTATTCTGTCAATAGATATTGGTGGCGGAGTAGTCAGTAATTTTACGAGAGGTACGATAAATTACTATCGGGAATCGAAACTTTCTCCTTATCTTTTTGTATGGTTTCATTTATTACAAGCATTTGCTTTAGCTTGTATTTATCAGGTTTCTTTTTTTCCAATTTCATTAACCATGATAATAGCTATGATTGGCGCAAGTGTCGCGATAGCATTCCATAAAACAGCTATGCAACGGCAAATCAGTGTGTTTTTCTTTGCTTTAGTTGTGTTAATGTTAAGCCTCTTTACCGAAGTCCCTATCCCGGCTAAAACTTTGACTGTGTTGATGTCATTCAAATTGCTGGCGGGATTTTCAGCCCACTATGGTAAACCAATTGAGTAATAATTATATAGATAATATCAAATAAATGAACTGGTTATACAATGAATTTCAACAAATAGGCAAAGACTATTCTCTGGAAGAAGAGGTAAAAGTGTACGACGAAACACACTCCCGCTTTAGAGATATTCATCAGGAAAGCAATGAGCTACTTAAATTATTGAATGTGACAGATCGCGATGTTTTAGTAGACTTTGGCTCTGGTTCAGGTGTATTCGCTATCGAAGCGGCTAAAGTTTGTAAAAAGGTGTATGCGGTAGATATATCTCAGAATATGCTAAGCTTAGCCCGAAACAAAGCAATATGTTCCAATGTCGAAAATATTGAATTTGTTCATTCGGGATTTTTGAACTTTGCCCTTACACCCAAATCTGTGGATTATATCACGTCTACTTTTTCTTTCCATCATTTGCCGGATTTCTGGAAGAAAGTGGCTTTGGAAAAAATGAATTTTTTACTAAAAGACGATGGTATATTGTTCATTAAGGATGTTATTATTGAAGATAGTACGCCTTTTGAAAACATAAACCGTTTTATAGCAGAACAAGAAAAATTGGGCGGAGTCTTTTTGAAAGAAGATGCAGAGCAACATTTTCGTGAAGAATATTCCACATTCGATTGGGTCATTGATTCGCTTTTGGAGAGGTCTGGGTTTTCCATCCAATCAAAATCTATAGAAAAGGGTCTAATTGCTTCTTATCTGTGCGTCAAATCCAATGAGCATAATAAAACACGAGCGTTAAATGATTAATAATCAAAAATGTAAATGGAAGCAAGTTATATAAACAGTGTCATCAAGCAATTCGGATATTACAAGATGCTTGGGGAAAAGGCCATGCAACAGCTGGACGATGAAAGTCTGTTTTGGCAATATAATGGAGAAAGCAACAGTATCGCTATTATCGTAAATCACCTTTCGGGAAATATGCAATCCCGCTTTACCGACTTTCTGACATCAGACGGAGAAAAAACGTGGAGAAACAGAGATGCCGAATTTGATAACCAATTTCATGACAGGCCATCACTTATCGCACATTGGGAAAAGGGATGGGAATGCCTATTCAATGCCTTAAGCAGTTTGCGCACAGCTGATCTGGAAAGCATTGTCTATATCCGAAACGATGGACATACCGTTATGGAGGCTATAAACAGGCAGTTGGCCCATTATCCCTACCACATAGGACAAATCGTGTATATGGCGAAAATGATAAAAAACGAGGATTGGCAAACGCTCTCCATCGCCCGGAACAAGTCTGCACAATACAATGAACGAAAGTTTGAACAAGATAAAGAAAGAAGGCATTTCACCGACGATCTTTAGAATATAAACAATGAGATATGATTAAGATTCAGGAAAAACAAGCAATCGAAAAGTTGGGACAATCGGGGAAAGAATTTATCTCCTTGCTTGACGTAAACAATCTTTCAGTCGAAATTTACAAACCTCACCTTGTGGATAAGCAAAAGCCACACGATCGGGATGAATTTTATGTCATCATCTCCGGCTCAGGCATTTTTGAATTGGATGGCGAAACTACTCCTTTTCAACAAGGAGACTTCTTGTTTGTCCCGGCATTTGTAGCACATCGATTTGTCGAGTTTTCAGCAGACTTTATAACCTGGGTCTTTTTTATAAAGTAGTTATGCTTTGATTAAATGGCAATAAATTTAAAAACTTATTATATTGATTATCATCTCCAGTAACACTGATGAATCAGACGTTTACTCCCTAAAACTACCAGCTTAATAAACAGTGCATAGCACTTTGTTAAATTGTGGCTTATGAAGATTGAAACATCTGTCAAGTGGCTTTATGCATTAGAAGACAATTTACATCCGAGCGTTTTAGCCAATACTATTACTCAAAAATCCGATTTCGCGGATTTACTGCGCAAGCTAAAAAAGAATATACAGGAATTTCGTCCATATCTCCTAAACGCGGTCAGCCGATCTAAACTGGAAGCGAAAGCAGTTCTTCTGCAATTAATTGTCGTCAGCGATGCCATCCATAATTATAAGGTGGGGATGGCAGCTGCTTGGAAAGACAACGTGTTTTCTGATGATATGGATATGTTTTACCGTCAAGCATTAAGCCGACTGGAAAGGTTGTTTGAACTTTATAACAAACTCGATGAAGAATTGCTATCCGATGTGCCAATCACGGCGTTTGCCGTTTCTAATGTCCGTATGGAATTAAGAAAAGGCTTGAATTCTTTGAATACTACACTTTCGAAATCGCATGTTGACCCGGCCCTAAGAGAGCTTATATTGATTGGACTAAAACAAATAATCGAAAGGCAAGGAATCAGTCGAGCAAATGCAAAATATGCATCCATGATTATTTTGGAGCTCGAGAAGCTAAGCCCTCTTAATACCGTTGAAGTCGAAAACCTGTTGTATCAATATGATTTTAATGCACCCAGTTATTTCAACTATTGTGCAAAATGCAGTCATCGTTTACTCGAAGAAACCCCAAGCTTACATGCTCAATTAGAAATATTGTTCGGACTGGAAGACAGAATAAATGGTCTTCCGGCAAAAAGTTCATTGAGATGGATGCCGGTTAGTCTGTTCGTGACCAATTAAGAGATTTTTTCAGAGAAAAGAAACAGTACATACAACAACGCATCGAATTACGAAGATTGGAAATACAAGACATACGTGGAATCGTTCCGCTTTACCCAGCTTTCCAAGGTTTGTTTTCCTGCTTCCTCATTGGTGCGCGTCCATTCGCCGACGAGAAAGTCGAAAGTAGCTGCCTGTTGGCAGGAGGCAAATAGTACCATGGATAGGAGGGCGAGTTGTTTCATGCCAATCTTGTACCGCGTTGGTGTAAATATACGATTCCGCCGCGGGTTTGAATGGGCGGTGTGGAATTTAGTAAGTTTGTAAAGAAAGAATAGCTAGAACCAGCTATCTTTGATGATCGCTTATGGAAATAGGTGCCAACTGGAAGAAGATATGCTTACCATAAATCAAGACCATGTTTTTCCCTTCGATGGGGTCCTGTTCACTTTTGCATTGGCTTCTGAAGCTGCGGAGGTGTTTAAGGAATATAACCACCTAATCTGCGGCATCGGGAAGGTAAATGCAACCTACCATTTACTGAAGGCGATACAGCGCGAGAAACCGGCATTGATAGTTAATCTGGGCTCTGCGGGGAGCAATCATTTCCAACGGGGGGAAGTGGTTTGCTGTACGAAATTTATACAGCGGGATATGAACGTCATGGCGTTGGGGTTTGAGCAGTATGAAACCCCTTTATCGGGATTGCCTCCTATTCTTGGATACGGTTTATCCATGGATGGCCTGCAAGAAGGTATCTGCGGAACGGGCGATAACTTTGAAATGGCACATGCGGCAACATGCTACAATGTGGTGGATATGGAAGCTTACGCGTTGGCGATGGTGGCTATGAAAGAGGAGGTCCCTTTCCTTTGCCTCAAGTACATTTCTGATGGCGCAGACGGCAATGCAGCAGAAGAATGGATGGTCCAAGTACATAAAGCTGCCGTTGCATTCGGCGACGTATTGGGGTTTGATAGCAGCGATATCCCTGTGTGAATAAATAGAATCATATGTTGGAGTTTTTGAAACAACCTTGGCCTTGGTATGTCGCGGGGCCGCTTATCGGACTTACCGTGCCCGCACTATTGATATTGGGCAACAAATCGTTTGGCATTAGTTCTTCACTGCGGCATATTTGTGCGTTGTGTATACCCGCCGATATCCCTTTTTTCAAATACAATTGGAGAAAAGAAGTGTGGAACCTGTTCTTCGTTGCTGGTATCGTATTGGGAGGTTTGGTGGCGGCACGTTGGTTAACGGGTTTTGCGGCAGTGGAAGTGGACCCTGCGCTGGCAACCGAATTGGCGGGATACGGTATCACCGATTATAGTAACCTGGTGCCTATAGATATCATGAATTGGCAGAACCTGTTTACCCCGGAAGGATTTCTTTTGATGGTTGTAGGCGGCTTTCTGGTGGGATTTGGTACCCGGTATGCGGGCGGCTGCACCAGCGGACATGCCATCACCGGCCTGTCCAACCTGCAATGGCCATCATTGGTGGCTACCGTATGTTTTATGGCCGGCGGTTTTATCATGGCCAATTTGGTTTTGCCACACATCTTATCACGTTAACAGACATGCTACAGACGACGGATAATTCGGAAATGGGATTACAAGATGCCACATGCGCCAATGCAAGCCAGCTAGAACACCGGTGGTACCATAACCTTAAGTATTTGGCGGCGGGCTTGCTCTTCGGTATCGTGCTGGTGAAAGCTGAGGTGATCAGTTGGTTCCGCATACAGGAAATGTTCCGCTTGCAGTCTTTCCACATGTATGGCGTCATCGGAAGCGCTGTGGTGGTGGGCGCGATTTCCGTTTGGCTCATCAAGAAATTCCATATAAAAACCATCTATGGTGAACCGATAGCCATTGTACCTAGAAAATTCAGCAAGGGTCAAATCTATGGTGGACTGATATTCGGGTTCGGGTGGGCGATTACAGGTGCCTGCCCAGGCCCATTGTTCGCGCAAATCGGTACCGGTGCAACGGTAGTTGTGGTAACCCTGCTGAGCGCTGTGGCGGGCACTTGGGTGTACGGATATTTCAGGGAGAAGCTGCCCCATTAAAGTGTTGGCAAATAAGAATCTTTAATAATCCTTTTGAAACAACACAAAACTTTAATACCTTTGCAGTCCGAAATTTTCGTACGAAAGGAGGTATAAAAGGATATGATCATTGTAAATGTGAAAGAAGGCGAATCGTTGGACCGCGCGCTGAAACGCTTCAAGAAAAAGTTTGAGAAAACAGGTGTGTTGCGCGAGCTCCGTTCCCGCCAGGCTTATGAGAAAAAATCCGTTACCCGTCGTACACAACGTAAAAAGGCGATTTATAAACAGAGCCTCAACCAGGATATTGTCTAGCAGATTTTATCCCTTTTAATAAGGCGGTTTATTTGTAATACTGGAAAACTATCCGTATATTCAACCATTAGAATATAAGGGTAGTTTTTCTATGTTTATAGATAGCTTTATACGTTTCATCACCTACGAAAAGCGCTTTTCGAAGCATACGATTACTGCCTATGGCCACGAGTTGGCGGAGTATGTCCATTACCTGAAAACATTGGATACGGACGCCGTTCAAATGACCCACCGGCAAGCGCGGGCTTATTTGGCCGTGCGGCTGGAATCGGGCCTTAGCCCGGTATCGGTGAACCGGAGTTTGGCTGCCCTTCGTACCTATTACCGATTCCTGATGCGCGAAGGTGCGATTGCGCACAATCCCTTTACTTTGGTCAAAGCATTGAAAACACCGAAAAGACTGCCTGTTACCGTGGATAAGGAAAAGCTGTCGGAAATGCTGGATTCGGCGGGTTCGTTTCCCGATACGTTTGAGGGGATTCGAGACAAGGCCGTGCTGGAGCTGTTGTTCGGTACGGGAATCCGCCGTGCCGAATTACTGCAAATCCGTGAAGAGCATATCGATTTCTACAACGGCAACATCCGTATTTTCGGTAAACGCAACAAAGAGAGGCTTGTGCCGATGAACAAATCGCTCCATACGCTGCTTCGATATTACATCGATGAAAAAAATAAACAGTATGCCCACAACAATTCGACTAACCTTATCGTTACCAATAAAGGGAAGGATGCCCATCCCCGTTTGATCTATGACATCGTAACACGTTACCTAAGTACCATATCGTCTCAGCGGAAAAAAAGCCCCCATGTGCTCCGGCACACGTTTGCGACTGCACTGCTGGACAATGGTGCAGATTTGAATGCCATTAAGGAATTACTTGGGCATGCCGGGCTGGCTGCCACGCAAGTTTATACGCATAACTCGGTAGAACGACTTAAATCGATTTATAAACAAGCACATCCAAAAGCTTAAAAAAAGGAGGAATCATGAACATTATTGTGCAATCAATTCGTTTCGACGCAGACAAGAAGTTGATCCAGTTCATTCAGAAGCGGGTGAACAAACTAGACCAATTCTTTGACCAGATCATTGATGGAGAGTGTTATCTCAAGTTGGAAAATGTAGAAGACGAAGCCAACAAGGTTACCGAGTTTAAGCTGAATATTCCAGGAAGTCAGCTGTTTGCCAAGGCGCAGGCAAAATCTTTCGAGGAAGCCACAGACATAGCCGTGGAATCGTTGCGTAGGCAGATCAACAAACATAAAACCAAAACCAGAACCAAAGCAAGTAATCATAAGGAACTACTATCGATGACCGATGAGATGAGCGCATAGCGCGTAGATGAATCGTTGTTGATACCATCCAAGCCCGGCAAGAGATCCCAAGTGCTTGCCGGGCTTGATATTAAGTGGTTTTGACCAACAAACCGTAGACCAACCGTGCGAAAATGGCTTGCAATGTACTTCGGCTTTAGCCGCCGCGAACTCAATGGTGTTTGTGTACTGGCGGTTGTATTGCTGTTGTTAGGGGGCGTTCCGCATATCTTTCCTTTCCGTGGCGATGTGACTGAAAGTGACCTTTCCGTAAAGGTTGCCGAAATAGACAGCTTTCTCGCGGCCGTCAGCAAACGGCAACCGACACGCAGCAAGGGTTACCACGCCGCTGGCGAACCAGTCGTGCATGCCTCCGGAGCGACCTATTTTACGTTTGACCCCAATGGATTGCCCGTAGTGGACTGGAAGCGATTGGGGCTTTCTGAACGGCAGGTGCGGATGATAAAGAACTACGAGGCTAAAGGTGGGCGTTTCCGGAAAAAGGAAGATCTGCGTAAAATCTATGCCATCAATGATGCGGACTACGAGCGGCTTGAACCGTATATAGAAATAGAACGGGTTGAATCGGTTAAGCACGCAGCGGCTAGCTATGCTGATAGCGGCATGACGGTAGCAAGCGCGATTGTAACACCGCCGCCACAGGCGCTGCATATCGATTTAAACGGGGCGGATTCGCTCGAATTGCAATACCTCCCGGGTATCGGGCCGGTGTTCGCCTCGCGTATTGTCCGATTCAGGGAGCTACTAGGTGGCTTCCATCACGTATCGCAGTTGATGGACGTGTATGGGTTCGATTCGGTACGGTTTGCAGCGCTAAGAGCGCATGTATATGCGGATACGACCAAAGTACAGAAAATTGCGCTCAATACCGCTGATTACGAGCGTTTCCGTGACCATCCGTTTATCAACCATAAGCTGGCCAACGCAATTGTGCAATACCGCAAACAACACGGCCCGTACAGATCGATGAGCGATTTATTGCGTATCGCGATTATGGATGAGCAAATTTTTCTTAAAATTGCACCTTATTTGACGCTAGCTGATGATTGACCAACGATTGAGATCTGCCATCCGGGATGTGCCCGACTTCCCCAAGCCGGGTATCGTTTTCAAAGATATCACCCCCATCCTTAAAGATCCGCAGCTCTGCGAGGCGGTGGTCGACTGCATGGCCCAGCAGATTGATAGCGATACGATCGATGTTGTAGCGGGTATTGAAAGCCGGGGCTTTCTTTTCGGTCTTATGCTTGCCCTCCGGTTGGGAAAGCCGTTTATCCCTGTAAGGAAAGCAGGGAAGTTGCCCCATGATACCGTACAGCAGGAGTATGCGCTTGAGTATGGCAATGCAACCATCGAGATACATGCCGATGCTTTTGCGGAGGGGAGCCGAGTGCTTATACACGACGACCTGTTGGCAACCGGCGGAACGGTTGCGGCAACGAGCCAACTTATCCGGCGGTTGGGTGGCCATGTGGCCGGCTACACCTTTATCATCAGCCTGGACTTCCTCCACGGGAAGGATCGGCTAGCAAATTTCAGCCGGAATATCCATACGCTGGTAGGCTATGACTAACCATTGCGGGTTATAACTTTTTGCCAGTTGTGGTAATGTTAGACACGATGGACATCGGGATTTCCATGCCTTGAATGTTCATGCTCCCCCGGATGTCTTGTGTAAGTTTGGAGACGATCGGCAGGCCCGATTTGACGTCTACCTCAATGGTGCCACGTTGGGCTCCACTCATCTCGAATTCAGCTGCTTGTAGCATCGGATTGCCTCCTTCGCCGGTAAACTTCGAAAAAATCAATTGTGCGTCTACGTCGATCACGGCAATGTCGCCCTCCAACCCGGAAAGCGTAAAGTCGGAGTTGGCTTCTGAGTGCAACAGATTGGCGATGGAACCAGAAAATGTCTTTACCCAAGTGTCGCCAACTTCCACGGCTTTGCCCGGATAGATATTGCTAATCTGGTTCATGCTCTGGACTAGCGAAGAATCACCGAAGGATTGCTTTAATATTTCGGCTTCGGGACCATCCATGGTTCCGAAAATCTCGGCAAATCCTACCACTTTTTGTACGCTGCCATCTTCATTGATGTAAAGTTGGAACGACTTTCCGACAACGTTTGACATGACCTTCAGCTCGCTGGTACTTGCTTCCGGATTGTTCGAATCGAACGTAATCCGTTGCATGCCGCCCACGTCCGTGTCCATTTTTATGGCGTTCATTAATACGTCGATTTCCGTTACGCCGTTTTCTTTGTCTTTGATGGTGTAGATATATTCTGTAGAAATGTCTTGTGTGGTAGTGATTTGCTGTCCCATCGCTTCCTGCACAATCTCCTGCTTAACTACGGAAGAGAACAGGTACTTATCGCCCGGCTTAAGGTTGAATTTCAGTTGGACGGCTGCCTTCCCAGGTTGTGCCTCGCGGATCTCGCCACCGGGTTCGTGGGCAGCTACGGACGCGGCTAGAAGCAAACAGAAAGCCCAAAGCGTGGAAATGATTGTGCGATTCATCTAGTTCGTTTTTTGATTTAACTCCAAAGATACGCTTTGCGCCGATTACGCCGCTTTTTTTTAAATATATTTTGCGGTTACCGGATATGGGTGGCCCGGGCTAAACCGAATCGGCAAATCGGATTTCATACCCAAAACCGTTTTATTCTATATTATGCCGTATTTTCTTTGGTTTGCTTTCTTCGCGGTAATGTTTATTATTGCAGCAAACCAGTTAGTTATCGTTATGGAATCAATAGTAATGGGCGACGAAAATAGGGAGATGGTTCGGCAGATGGTGCGCGAATTTGCACATAAAAACATCCGCCCGCATGTGATGGAATGGGACGAGGAGCAACGATTTCCCATCGAGACGTTCAAAGCCATGGGGCAACTCGGCATTATGGGCGTATTGGTGCCCGAAGCATACGGCGGTGCCGGATTGGGGTATGACGAATATGTGGATATCATTGTTGAAGTGGCCAAGGTATGCGGCTCAGTAGGACTTTCATTGGCTGCACACAATTCACTGTGTACAGGGCACATGTTGGCATTCGGGAACGATAGCCAAAGGCAACGGTGGCTACCCAAACTTGCTACGGCCGAATGGATCGGGGCCTGGGCGCTTACAGAGGCGAATACCGGTTCGGACGCCTTACGCATGAGTACCACGGCCGAACTGGATGGCGATGAGTATGTGGTGAATGGTGCAAAAAACTGGATTACCCATGGCAAAAGCGGAGACATCGCCGTGGTGATGGTTCGTACGGGCGAGAAGAGCCGGTCGGCCGGCGTGTCGGCCTTGGTCATTGAGAAAGGCACACCCGGGTTTACACATGGAAAGAAGGAAAACAAGTTGGGCATGCGCGCATCGGAAACTACGGAGCTTATATTTGATAATTGCCGGGTGCCGCGTGAGAACTTGCTCGGTAAGGAAGGGGAGGGCTTCAAACAGGCGATGAAGGTACTGGACGGCGGCCGTATTTCCATTGCCGCATTGGCTTTGGGTATTGCAAAGGGCGCACTGGAGGCTGCCCTCAACTATGCTAAGGAGCGCCATCAGTTCGGGCAGCCAATTGCCAATTTCCAAGGGATTTCCTTTAAGCTTGCCGATATGGCTACGGAAATCGAGGCGGCAGAGCTGTTAATCAGGCAGGCGTGTGCACTGAAAAACAGCGGTGGTGACGTGACCAAAAATTCGGCCATGGCCAAGTACTATGCTTCTGAGATGGCCGTGCGGTGCGCCACGGAGGCTGTCCAAATTTTCGGTGGCTATGGCTACACCAAGGATTTCCCGGTGGAGAAATACTACCGGGATGCCAAACTCTGCACCATCGGTGAGGGTACATCCGAAATCCAGAAACTGGTTATCGCGCGGGAAGTATTGAAATAGGAGCGGCCTTTTGTTTTTTAGCAACGATTTTTGTCTTACGTTTGCGGTGACGAAAATCAAAGATAGCTATGACCCGGAGTGAACTCATCCACCAGATCAAAACCAAACGCTCGTTTCTATGTGTGGGACTCGATACCGACATTGACAAGATACCTCGTCATTTGCTCGACTACGAAGATCCGGTTTTTGAATTCAATAGGCAGATTATCGAGGCCACAGCCGACCTATGTGTAGCCTATAAACCCAATATCGCCTTTTATGAAAGTAGGGGCGTGGCCGGGTGGCAGAGCTTACAGAAAACATGGGCTGCATTGCCCCAGGATTGCCTGAGTATAGCCGATGCCAAGCGGGGCGATATCGGCAATACCTCTAAAATGTATGCGAAAGCCTTTTTTGAGCGCGAAGTATCGGGGCTTGGCTTCGATGCCATCACCATTGCGCCATACATGGGACATGATTCCGTGATGCCTTTTCTTGATTTTGACGATAAGTGGTCTATTGTGCTAGCACTTACTTCCAACGCCGGTGGTTTGGATTTCCAAACGCACCGCGATGCGGATGGGGTGCAGTTGTTTGAGCGTGTAATTGAAAAAACCAACGGTTGGGGAACGCCCGACAACTTGATGTATGTGGTGGGTGCTACGCGTGGCGACGCATTTGCCGTGATCCGGAAGTGTGCACCGGATCATTTTCTATTGGTGCCCGGAGTCGGCGCGCAGGGGGGAAGCCTGCAAGACGTTTGCCGATATGGCATGAATGCCGACTGTGGATTGCTCGTCAATGCCACCCGATCCATCATCTATGCATCCAACGGTAAAGATTTTGCCGAGCGCGCTAGGGAAGAGGCACTGGCATTGCAACAGCAGATGGAGAGAGAATTGGCAGCCCGCTCCCTATGAGTGTCCCCCTAGGTAGGTAACCAGCACTTTGTCTATCCGGTTGCCATCCATATCCACTACTTCAAATGCGTAATCTTTCCATTGTACCCGCTCACCGGCGGTAGGCATGTGACCCAACTTAAGCAATACCAGTCCGGCAATGGTACTGATGCTTCCCATACTGTCGTCTTCCTCTTCCGAGGGGTCAATATTTAGCGCTACAAACAGTTCATCCAATTGGTACTGCCCGTCTATCAGCAGACTACCGTCTTCACGGGCCACAATTTCAGGTTTCTCGATCGTATCCCCATCGGAGATATCACCCACAAGGCCGCTAAGGATATCGTTGATGGTTACAATGCCCTGCAGCGATCCATATTCATCGAGTACGACCGCTTGGTGTATCTTGGAAGCCTTAAATTTGTTCAATATACTATATGCCGAACTGTTTTCGTGTACATAGTTAAGTGGCTGTGTCAAACGGTCCAATTGGATGGGCTGGTCAATGAGGTATTGGTTGAGCAGTGATTTGATGTGGACAACGCCGGTGATATTGTCTAATCCACCCTGGCAAACCGGGTACACGGTATGGCCACTTTTCAGTATGGTCTCTCGGTGCACCTCGTACCCGTCATCGATATCCAACCATATAATATTGCTCCGGTGCGTCATCAAATTGATGGCCCGCTTATCGCCCAAGCTAAAAACCCGGTCGACGATTTCGTGTTCGATATGCTCAATGGCGCCGCTATCGGCCCCCTCATCAACAAGTGCTTTGATTTCTTCTTCGGTGACCGCATTGCGCGAAGTTTTGATGTTTAACATTTTGACAATGCCTTCGGTGGTAGCACTGAGCAACCATACGAAGGGAGCTACCACTTTGCTAAGTACCTGCATGGGGAAAGCAACCAGCATCGCATACCGCTCAGGGATAGCCAGCCCGATGCGCTTTGGTACCAGTTCGCCCAATACCAGGGTAAGGAACGTGATTGCTACCACGACGATAAGCACCGACAGCTGCGCACTATATTCTGCCAGCCAAGTGATTTCCGACAGGTAAATGCCTAGGCGCTGTGCAATGGTAGCCCCACCGAAAATACCCGTGAGGATACCGATGAGCGTGATGCCTATTTGGACGGTGGAGAGGAACTGATTGGGCGTGCTTTTGAGCTTGAGTACCTGCTTAGCAGCGGCATTCTTCTTATCGGAAAGTACCTGCAACCGCGCCTTCCTACTGGATACGATAGCAATCTCGGAAGCTGATAAAACGCCATTTAGGAGGATTAACGCTAAAATAATCAGCGATTCGGTAAGCATGTAGCTAAGGTAATAATTAATTTATACAAACAAAAGCTGCAAAAAAGCACAGTATTATAGCTCGTCCGTTAAAAGCCTTTTAGGGTTCTTTACCTGTTGTTTCAACAACGCAATATTCACCACCTCATGCATTTCCGCAACATAATGGAAAGTGAGGTCTTTGATATAATCTTCCTTGATCTCCAGAATGTCTTTTCGATTTGCTTTCGATAGGATTACCTGATTGATGTTTGCGCGTTTGGCGGCCAATATTTTCTCCTTGATTCCGCCAACCGGAAGCACTTTGCCCCGCAGCGTGATTTCGCCCGTCATGGCCAGTTTTTCTTTCACTTTGCGTTGCGTAAAGCTCGAAGCAAGGGCGGTAAGCATGGTGATGCCCGCCGAAGGACCGTCTTTGGGGGTGGCACCTGCAGGTACGTGAATGTGTACATCCCACTTGTCAAAGATGCGGTAGTCGATACCGAAGGCACTGGCATTTGCCCGGAGGTACGCCATGGCGATGGTTGCCGATTCTTTCATCACATCGCCCAGGTTGCCCGTTAGTGTCAATTTACCCTTGCCAGGGCTTAGGCTCGATTCGATATAGAGGATATCGCCGCCAACTTGGGTCCACGCCAAGCCGGTAACCACACCCGCCACATCGTTGTTTTCGTAATATTCCTTATCAAATATCGGAGCGCCGAGGGTTTTTTCCACCATATCGTTGCCGATAGGTGTCGGCAGCGGGTCTTCCATAACGATATGGGTGGCTACGCCACGGACGAGCGAACCGATTTTCTTTTCCAAGCCACGCACACCCGACTCGCGCGTGTACTCATCGATGATTTTTTCAATGACACTGGCACGGAGCGAAAAATCCTTTGCATTGAGACCGTGTAACTCCCGCTGCTTGGGGATTAGGTGCTTCTTGGCGATTTCGATTTTCTCTTCGATGGTATAGCCGTTGACCTCGATGACCTCCATACGGTCTAATAAGGCCGGTTGGATATTGCTCAGCGAGTTGGCAGTGGCGATGAACATGACATTAGACAGGTCATAGTCGAGCTCGACATAGTGATCGTAAAATGCATTGTTTTGCTCAGGGTCCAGCACTTCCAATAGGGCAGAAGAAGGGTCGCCGCGGAAGTCGCTTCCTACCTTATCGATTTCGTCGAGTACGAATACCGGATTGGATGTGCCGGCTTTTTTGAGCGATTGGATAATCCGCCCCGGCATGGCGCCGATGTAGGTTTTCCGGTGGCCCCTAACCTCGGCTTCATCGCGGATGCCACCCAATGCCATACGGGTATACTTGCGGCCTATGGCTTTGGCAATTGATTTGCCCAATGAGGTCTTGCCGACGCCCGGAGGGCCAACCAAGCACAGTATAGGTGCTTTCATATTGTGTTTAAGCTTCAATACCGCAAGGTATTCGATAATCCGGCGCTTCACCTTTTCCAATCCATAATGGTCGCGATCCAGTACCCGCTTTGCGCGTTTAAGGTCGAAATTGTCTTTGGAAAAGTCGTTCCATGGTAACTCAAGTAGCAGTTCCAGGTAGTTGAGCTGCACAGAATAGTCTGCCGCAGCGGGGTTGATGCGCGCGAGCTTGTCGAGCTCTTTATGGAAGTGCTCTGCAACTTCTTTGGACCATTTTTTTACCTTCGCACGTTTGCGTAGGTCTTCCATTTCCAAATCGGGCGTATTGCCGCCGAGTTCTTCTTGGATGGTCTTCAATTGCTGATTGAGGAAATAATCACGTTGCTGTTTGTCCAGATCGCCCTTTACCTTGTTCTGTATCTGGTTTTTCAGTTCCAATAGTTGAAGCTCCACATTGAGCTGTTCCAACACTCTGGAGGCCCGCTTTTCCAAGTTGGCAATTTCCAGCAGTTCCTGTTTGAAAGGCAGGTCGGCATTGAGATTTGATGAAATGAAGTTGATCAGGAACCCCGGGCTTTCGATGTTCTTGATGGCAATGCCCGCCTCACTGGGAATATGCGGGGAAAGCTGGATGATTTGCAGCGCCATCTCTTTGATGGACGAAATCAGTGCGTTGAACTCTTTGCCGGCTTTGTGTTTCTTTTCTTCGAAACGTTCAATGTGGGCTTTGATGTATGGCTCGCTTTGGATGAGGCCACGCAATTTAAAGCGTTGCTTGCCTTGGATGATCACGGTGGTGTTGCCATCAGGCATTTGCAATATTTTGATAATCATGGCTACCGTACCCACCGGGTGCAATTGCTCAAATGTGGGGTCTTCGATAGCCATGTTCTGCTGCGAGACCACTCCGATGATGCGGTCGCCTTTATAGGCTTCCTTTACCAGTTTGATGGATTTGTCGCGCCCTACCGTGATAGGGATGACCACGCCCGGAAACAGTACCGTATTGCGCAGGGGCAGGATGGAAAGCGACTCCGGTAGGTCGGCGTTGCTCATCTCATCTTCATCTTGCTGGCTTAACAAAGGGAAGAATTCCGTATCTTCATTTATAATGGGGATGGCTTGATTAAAATCAAATGGATCAAAATTGCTCATGAATAACTTTTCGTCTATGATGTGGCGCCATTTTGGCAGCTATGCACACGTATCGTATTAACTATATATCTTATGGACTTAGTTGCAATGCCTATGCCAAGAGTGCGCCTGCTTGATATTTCCATGTGATATGGCATCATTGAGGCGCAGTTGCTGAAAAAAAGTCAGCTACGGAGCAGGTGGCGGGGTTGCTTAGTATGCATCGGTTAAGATAATATAACATATGGATTAAGTTACTAATATAGGTATTTACATGATAAAATTGGATCGGTGCATAATAAAATTAAGCCGTTTGGAGTTTTAATTGGAAATTCGTCGAAGACAGGGGTTGTACGTAGCGAAGCTTATGGTTATGTTTGTAGCACGGAAATTGCAGTAAGGTTAAGTGGAAGGTGCGTTCTTTTAATAAGAATAGACACTGAGTAGATTTGTATAATATTTATAACGTGATGAAAATAAACGATTTGAACATTCTTTTGAGGCGACTGAACACAGGTGTAGTAATAGGGATGCTGTGCTTTACGGTACTGGTTGCACAAGGCCAAACCACGGAGACGGCACCCAGCAACCCGCACGTGCGTCTGGGGCAGAAAGCATTGATAGACGGTGATTTTAAAGCCGCGGCCGAACATTTGCAAAAAGCATTGCCCGCGGAAGCCAATGATCCGAATGTGATGTATATGTTGGCTTATTCGCAATACCAAGTCGGCGAGTACCGGAAAGCACTGGATGCGTTCAGTAAAGTGATCGAGTTGCGCCCGGATCATGAGTCGGCTTACTACTACCGGGGAAAAGCCAATAACATCCTGGCCGTGCAAACTGACACGCGGATCAGCTCGAGCAACCGGGAGAAGATGCTGAACCAGGCAATCGTAAATTATACCAAGGCCATTGAGCTGAATGGCGAAGATGTGAAGTATTACCAAAACAGGGGTATTGCCTACCGCGATCTGGGGATTTTACGGGGTACGGCCGGAACTGCCAACTATGACAAGACCGTCGCCACCGATGCATATAATAACAGTGTGATCGACTTTGAGCAGGTACTGGCTATGACGCCTGGAAAAAAAGACATTCAGACGGAACTCAAGAAGGCCAAGATCTATCGCGACAACTTGAAGTAAAATCCTAACTAAAAGATTACTTTTCTATTGCCACTCGCCGGTAACGGTGTAGTGGCTTTTTCCGATAATACGTACGTGCTGTTGTTTGGTAATCCGATATAGGGAATCGACGTAGTACTCCAGTAGTTCGTCGGTTTGATACAGCATGTTGTGTACGGCGTTGGTTACGCGGACATGTGTAATGGTACCCGCATCTGATTTCTCCACGCGGATTTCCTTTGTACGTAGGTTGGGGTCGGTGCTGGTGTAAGTTAGGGAAAAATCTGTGCTATCCACCCGGTAGCTACCTTGCCAAGCCGGCTTGTTGATGTCTGCATCGATAAACAAGCCAAATTCCGTGCGCCAATCGGTCACCCGTACCTTTTTCTGCTCCCCGTCGCCGTTTTTAGATACGGTCTTGATGATTTCCGGATCTGCTCGCTGTAACCGCGCTGCTTCCTCGGTGAAATAGTCTGCCAAGCTGAAGTAGGCGGACGCTACGTGCCGTGCAGTGGATGTACCTTCGGGGTTGCTGCATGACGGGATGGCCAGCAGTGCTGCCAAAGCTACGTGGGCAAAGAGCCCATGCCGCCGCATACGCATACCTACATCGTTACACCAATACATTGCCTGTCATCTCTGGGGGGATAGGTACACCCAAAATGGTCAGAATTGTCGGCGCGATATCGCCCAATTTGCCGTCTGCTATGTTGCTGTGGTCGTTGTCAATGAGTATGCATGGTACCAGGTTAGTGGTATGTGCCGTATTGACGGAGCCATCATCGTTGATCATAAATTCGGCATTTCCGTGGTCAGCAATGATGATGAAACTATAACCTTCCCGTCGCCCGCATTCAACCACTTGCCGGGTGCAACGGTCTACCGTTTCTACGGCGGTTATCACCGCGTCAAATACCCCGGTATGTCCTACCATATCTGGATTTGCGAAATTGAGGCAGATGAAATCGGGTTTGTTGGAGATCATGTCGTCGCAAATCGCATCGGCTATCCCTTGCGCGCTCATCGCTGGTTGCAGGTCGTACGTGGCCACCTTAGGAGAGGGGATCAGGATGCGGTTTTCTCCGCGGAATGCCTGTTCGCGCCCACCCGAGAAAAAGAAGGTAACATGGGGGTATTTTTCCGTTTCAGCGATGCGGGTCTGCGTTTTGTTGTTTGCCTCCAGCACCTGGCCAAGCGTGTTGGTGAGGTTATCTTTGAGAAATAGCACCTGCACATCTTTGAACGTCTCGTCATAGGTGGTCATGGTGAGGTAACGGAGGTGGAGCGGATACATGCCAAACTCCGGAAACGCTTGTTGCGTGAGGGCCATGGTGATTTCGCGCCCGCGGTCCGTACGGAAATTAAAGCATACAACGACGTCGCCCGCGGCAATCCTCGCCAGTGGATTGCCGTCGTCACCTGTTTTGACGATCGGTTTAACGAACTCGTCGGTAATGCCTTCGTTATACGATTGCTGGATAGCCTCACCTAGGTTTGCAGTAGGGACCCCGACGCCGTTTACCAGCAGATCGTAGGCTAGTTTCACACGTTCCCAACGGTTGTCGCGGTCCATCGCGTAGTACCGGCCGATCGCTGAAGCCAGCTGGCCCACGCTTGTGGTTAGGAATTGCTCTATATCCCTTACGTAGCCGATGCCCGAATTGGGGTCGGTATCGCGCCCATCAAGAAATGCGTGTATAAAAACCGCTTCATCCGTTAACCCGGCGTGCTTCGCCGCTTCACATAACCCTTTTAGGTGGCGGGTATGGGCGTGTACGCCACCATCGGATAGCAGACCGATGAAGTGTACGCGCTTGCCGTTTGCTTTCGCATAGCTGAATGCTTCCTGAAGGGTGGTATTCCGGTCAAATTCACCATCGGCAACCGCCTTATGTATCCGTCCCAGTTCCTGGTATACGATCCGGCCGGCACCCAGGTTCATATGGCCTACCTCAGAATTGCCCATCTGCCCGGCGGGCAGGCCGACCGCCTCGCCCGACGCCTCAAGCGTGGCGTTGGGATGATGGGCCAGGAGTTCATCTAAAAAAGGCGTGTTTGCCGCAAGAACAGCATTGGATGGGTCTTCTTTGCCATAACCTAAACCGTCTAAGATTATGAGCGCTACTTTTCTGTCGTTATTCACGGAGCAAACTTAGATAAACTTGCTTTCAGATGCAAGTTTATTCGCGGCTACAGGACAGACGGCACACAATCGGAAAAGATGGCATGTTTTTGGCTACACGTTATTCATCGGACGATAATCAGGGTAAATGCCTGCTTTTTGTAGAATTTAATCTACACTCAAGTTCGTGCCGTGGAGACAATAAAAAGGTTGAATGCCAAAAGTTATTGATATTTGAATAAACGATTACTGTGGACGTGATGGGAATCAGATTGATCAGAAAGATGGGGTTGACAGGGGTGATGTGCTTCGTGATGGCGGTAGGATTTGCTAATATCAACGATGTAATAGATGACATCGCTTCTTGCATAAGGGGAGGTAATACGAAAGAACTCTCCAAGTATTTTTCATCGACGGTGAGCATGACGTTGTTGAACGACGAAGGGATATATTCAAGGGTACAAGCAGAGATTATTTTACGCGATTTCTTCAGCAAGAACGCCCCCACCGGTGTTAAGATTGCCCATCGGCTGGATTCGAATCCTAATTTCAGGTATGTGGTGCTTAATCTTGAAACCTCCAAGGATACTTTTCGGGTTTCTTACAAGCTGACAAACAACGACAATGCGTTTCAGGTAACGGAATTTCGCATCGAACCCATTTATTGACAGACCTACCCGATTTTTACTTTTATTCTTTTTCTTTTGTTTTAAATAGCCATCTTAGCGCCGTTTAAACGAAGTTATTTTGTGCCTGTTCAAGCCGATGTGATATGCTTGGCGTGCACGGTATGCACACGAAACAATAACCAATGACGCAGCTAGAAAACGAACAGTTGCAGTGGTTTATCACTGCGGCACTTGCAGAGGATGTAGGCGATGGTGACCATACATCGTTGTCTACCATCCCGCCGGGTGCGGCGGGCGAGGCGCAATTGATTATCAAGGAGGCAGGAATATTAGCCGGTGTGGACGAGGCGTTGGCGGTATTCCGCCGGGTAACGGATGCCCTGTCGATAACCGTTTTCAAATCGGATGGGGATGCCGTTGAAGTAGGCGAAGTGGTACTCGCTGTAAGGGGGAGTATACATGGTATTTTGGTTGCAGAGCGATTGGTACTCAATATCATGCAGCGGATGAGTGGTATTGCCACTGCCACGCGTCGTATCGTTACGGCCATAGCAGGAACGGCAACGAAGGTGCTCGATACGCGCAAGACCACACCATTGCTTCGGTTTCTTGAAAAAAAAGCGGTGGTGATTGGGGGCGGGGTAAACCATCGGTTCGGGTTGTATGATATGATACTGATAAAAGATAACCACGTAGACTATGCCGGCGGGATAACGAATGCGATCAAGCGTGCCAACGAATACCGCGGCAACATGGATAGGCCCATCGCGATTGAAGTGGAAGTGCGTAACCTGGAAGAGATAGAGCAGGTGCTTGCCGTGGGCGGTGTGGAGCGGATTATGCTCGATAATTTCAGCCCGGAAGAACTACGGAAGGCCGTGGCGCTGATTAACGGGCGGATGGTTACCGAAGCATCGGGCGGCATTACTTTAGACAATATCCGCGCGTATGCGGCTGCTGGGGTAGATTTCATTTCCATTGGTGCGCTGACTCATTCGGTAAAAAGCTTGGATATGAGCCTGAAAGCAAAAGTGATCGATTAAACAAAGCAGGTGTTGGTTTTTGCTTCTTTTTCGTTAATTTGCAATTCATGATATCGATTTATCTCATCGGGGCTGTTACCCTAGCCTACCTGTTCGGATCCATCCCCACGGCCGTGTGGTTGGGGCAATCGTTCTACCGGGTGGATGTAAGGGAATATGGCAGCGGCAATGCGGGGGCTACCAACACATTCCGGGTACTGGGTACCAGGGCAGGCGTTGCCGTGATGTTGATTGATATTTTGAAGGGGTGGACAGCGACTAACCTGGCCTATTTCATCGGGCCCTCCGTAACCGGCCCACAGGCTGCCGCCCAATTCGTGAATTATCAGTTGGCACTGGGCGTCATCGCCGTGGTAGGGCACCTATTTCCGGTATTCGCCGGATTCCGGGGCGGAAAAGGTGTCGCAACCTTGTTTGGGATGATTCTGGCGGTTCATTTCCAAGCGGCACTGGTGTGCGTGTCTGTGTTTCTCATCATGCTGTTACTTACACATTACGTTTCGTTAAGCTCTATTAGCGCCGGGTTCGCTTTTCCGTTTAGTATCGTTTTCCTGTTTCACACGTCGGTCAAATCGGTGTTGTTGTATGGCATATGCATTTGTGTGTTGATTTTGATTACCCACCAGAAAAATATAGAACGTCTACTAAAAGGCAAAGAGTCAAAGGTGTATCTATTTAGGAAACGGTCAAAGGTGTAAAATCATAAATTCGGCATATATATTGCTTTCTTTGGAAAAAGCGTGGTTGTTGGCCATCTAAAAAGATCAGATCATGAGGCCATCATGATTTTTCAGACCACACAGGGGAATGAATAAATCTGATAGCTTCATCGCCATAAAAAAAGCAAATTATACACAGATGAAAAATATCGTAAAACCTACCTGCGTGCTATTGACCGCTATCATGATCGCTTCATGTGCCACCGTTCCACTGACGGGGAGGAGGCAATTGAGCCTGGTCAATGAAGCTGAAATCCAACAACAAGCCGCATTGGTCTACAAAGATTTTCTGGGTGATTCCAAAACCAAGGTGATCAAGAGTTCGAGCCAAGCCCAGCTAGTGCAGCGGGTGGGTAAGAATATTGCCAATGCGGTAAATCGTTTCCTGCAAGAAAATGGGTATGGCGACCAATACGATTTCCATTGGGAATTTAACCTGATTGAAGAAAACCAGATCAATGCTTGGTGTATGCCAGGTGGCAAGGTAGCCGTGTACAGCGGTATTTTGCCGGTAACCAAGAACGAGGCCGGGCTGGCAACCGTGATGGGACATGAGATTGCGCACGCCATTGCCAAACATTCGGCCGAACGGATGTCGCAGACCATATTGGCTCAAGCCGGTGGTGTCGCCGTAGATGTGGCTACGGCAGAAAAATCGAGCACCACGCGGGCTGTGCTCAATACAGCATACGGACTGGGGGGGCAATTGGCGTTGTTGAATTACTCGCGTAACCAAGAAAGTGAAGCAGACCGGCTGGGATTGGTGTTCATGGCCATGGCCGGTTACGATCCCAACGAGGCGATTGGCTTCTGGGAACGTATGGCCCAAGCAAAGGGTGCTCAGGGTGGAGCAGCGCCACCAGAGTTCCTGAGTACGCACCCAAGTGATGCCCGCCGCATCAATAACATCAAGAAGCTGATGCCCGAAGCATTAACCTATTATAACAAATAAGGGGTTTTCAGGTCTTTTTTTCGTATGTTTGTTTCCTCACATTAACATACGATGACGTTGAAGCAAACCGATATTGGGGCTATCCGGACGGCTTATAGGATGGGCGAATTGAGCGAAAGAGAGGCCGCCCCTGATGCTATCGTACAGTTCAGGAAGTGGTTCGAAGAAGCCCTTGAAAGGGGTATCATGGAGCCTAATGCCATGACACTGGCCACCGTTTCAGCCGATGGGCGGCCTTCGGCTCGGATCGTACTTCTTAAAGACCTTGACGATTCCGGTTTCGGTTTTTTTACCAACTATGATAGCCAGAAAGGGGAGGAGTTGGATGTGAATCCGGTTGCTGCCCTGCTGTTTTTCTGGCCTGAGCTACAGCGACAGGTACGGATAGTCGGTAGGGTAGCCAAAATGCCTGCAGCTAAGTCTGATGCTTATTTCCACTCCAGGCCAATCGGCAGCCAATTGGGTGCCGTAGTCTCCCCGCAGAGCCGGGAGATTGCAGACAGGGCCGTGCTTGAATCGCGATTGGCCGAGCTGGAGGAGCGTTATCATGATGGGGTGCCTGTTCCAAGACCACCGCATTGGGGTGGCTATTACCTGCAGCCCGATACCATTGAATTTTGGCAGGGCGGCGATAACAGGCTCCACGACCGCCTTCGCTATGCGCACGAGGGTGCAGGATGGAAAGTCGTGCGGTTGGCTCCTTAAAATACAACGACCTAGATGGAAATTATAACGCGCGTTCAGCAACTGTTGTCAGTTGAATTTGGTAACCAGGCAATCGCTGTGGTTGAGGAATCGGGCCTGCAACCGGCGCTGGTGATACACCGTGGAAAACTCGCCGAGGTCTGTCTGTTTCTCCGCGATCACGAAGAAACTTATTTCGATTTCCTTTCCTGCATCAGTGCGGTCGATAACGGAGTGGCGGACGGTTCGTTTTCGGTGGTGTACCATTTGGCGTCCATACCGCACCAACATCAGCTCACCATAAAGGTAACCGTAGACAACGATAGGCGATTGGATAACCTTCCCGTCGTACCTACGGTGACCGGTGTTTGGCGTACCGCCGATTGGCATGAACGGGAGGCGTTTGATCTCATGGGTGTTTATTTTGAAGGTCATCCGGACCTACGGCGGATATTGCTGCCGGAAGATTGGGAAGGGTATCCCCTGCGTAAAGATTACCAAGAAGCGGAAACATATCATGGTATTGCGATTAAATGAGCGTTGAAGTGAACAAACCCTATCAGGAAGCACAAGAGGCATACGAAGCACGGCTCGCTGCGATAGGTGCGGAAGAAATGGTTATCAACATGGGGCCGCAACACCCATCCACCCACGGTGTGTTACGGCTGCAGTTGGTTACCGATGGCGAAATCGTCAAGGAGGTCATCCCACACGTAGGTTACCTGCACCGCTGTTTCGAAAAGCATGCGGAATCCATGAACTACGGTAAAACCATTCCGTTTACCGACCGGATGGACTACCTCGCATCGATGAACAATAGCCACGCCTTTGTGATGGGGGTAGAGCGTATGCTCGGCATAGATCAGCGAATCCCCAAGCGGATAGAATACATCCGGGTGCTGGTCTGCGAGCTCAACCGCATCGCGTCGCATCTCATCGCTATTGGTACGTATGGTATCGACATCGGGGCCTTCACGCCGTTCATGTGGTGTTTTCGCGATCGGGAGCACATCATGAATATGCTCGAATGGGCATCCGGATCGCGGATGCTTTATAATTACATCTGGGTGGGTGGATTGTTCTATGACCTGCCCGTTGGCTTCGAAGCCCGATGCGGTGAATTTGTGCGGTATTTTAAGCCCAAGTTGCCCGAGCTCGATGAGCTGCTGACGGGAAACCAGATTTTTATATCGAGAACGGCAAACATCGGCGCGCTGCCGGCGGACGTAGCGATCAATTATGGTTGTTCCGGACCCATGCTGCGTGCTTCGGGCGTTAAATGGGATTTGCGGCGGGTAGATGAATACTCGGTATATCCGGAACTGGTATTTGACATTCCGGTAGGGAAAGGGGAGATGGGTAGTATCGGCGATTGCTGGGATCGGTTTAAGGTGCGGGTAGATGAAATCAAAGAATCCGTTCGGATTATCGAACAGTGCCTGGGGCGGTTGGAGGGACCGCTGAAACGTACGGCCGATTTTGATCCGCGGGCATTGGTGCCCAAAAAGGTGAATCTCAAATCACAGGATTACTATGTGCGGGCTGAGAACCCCAAAGGTGAACTGGGCTTCTACTTCGTAACACAGGAAAAGACCGATATTCCAAAGCGGGTAAAAGCCCGCGGACCAAGCTTCCACAATCTCTCTGTGCTCCCTGAATTGGCTAAAGGTGTATTAATCGCAGACCTGGTAGCGATTTTGGGCTCCATCGATATCGTGTTGGGCGAAGTGGATCGTTAATCGTAAGGTATTGTTTTCGTGTGTGTTGCAGTATTCTGAAAAATGTTTGTGACAGCTTGTTAAATAAAATTAGATAAAATTTGGAAAACTGAAAATAATGACTACCTTTGCAGCTTCATAATTTAGGTTTATAATTGGTTAGTAAAGGTTTCCATTCTCCCCGTTTGGAAACCTTTCTTGTTTTAGGCCTGTCATTATTTCCTTTGCTTTCTCGCTTGTCTCCATATTGGCGTTAGTTTGGGTTCGGACCATAAAAAAACGCCCCGGCGAATAGCCAGGGCGCTCTTTTTGTATAAGTGCCTATTTTTTAGAAATAGAACTGAAGTCCGATGCGTGGAGCAAATGAGCTAGCATCCAGGCCAAAAGAATTGCTGGTAACATCGCCGCCGCCTTCTGGCTTCCATGTGGCATTTTGGTAGTATAATCCCCTTACCGAAAACTCGATACCGATTTTTTCAGTCGGGAAGAAAGCGAAGCCAGGTGCTACTTCAACACCGTAGCGTGCGGAGCTTCCTGTTTTATCGCCGTCTGCTTTTGTAGTTCCCCAACCCATGGGTACAGAAACCTGACCGAAGAATTTGAAGTTACCGTCGCCTTTGTAAAGCCGGGCAAAAGGAGCGGCCGAAAATTCACCTGCTTGGGTTTTGGTTGTACCGTTGTCATCCTGTCCCCAGGCATAACCAATACCGAGGCCTACTGCCACATTGTCGTTTACAAATACGCCAACGCTAGGGATAATGGAAAAACTTTGGTCGTTGCCATCAACGTCTTTTACGTTTGAGTAATCGTATGACACGGTTCCACCCAAAATGGTCTTTCCTTTTTCGGTTTGTGCATTAGCTGCAAAAGTTAATGCTACGGCTGCTGATAAAGTTAAAAATAGTTTTTTCATTTTGTATTGAATTTTTAGTTAAACTTCAAGGTACTTTCATATAAACTTTACGATTATACTATTTGACCTTTGAAGTCAGTATTGCAATACCGATGCCAAACTTTGTCATGGGATGGTTTGGTTTGTCATGCGTTTGTCGCTTTTGGTCAAAAGCTGAAAATGGCTTTGTAACCCATTTATATGTAATTTTGGAAGCTTCGTGTGGCTTTGAACAACTAGGGATGGAAGAAAGGATTGACAGCCAAGAATTGGCAAATTATTAATTGACTTTTTGCCAAATATTGTCAATGTCGAATTGACAAGCGTGGGACAACCACCAAAACCGTATACTCACTCCCACGGATTGTGTGCTTGCTTTACAGGTTTTGTAGTCAAGGAAGACGGGTTATAGCACCGATGGTCTTATTCGAAGTATTCCTTTATCCGTTCGAAAAATGTTTTCTCGTTTCTGCCCGGTTGGGGCTTGAAGTTTGGTGAACTCCGTAAACGTTCGAGGAGTTCTTTCTCTTCCGATGACAGCGCTTTGGGAGTCCATACGTTCACGTAGACCAGTTGGTCGCCTTTGTGATAGGAGTTTACCTCGGGGACACCCTTTCCTTTCAGGCGCAATATCTTTCCACCCTGTGTGCCAGATTCAATTTTGATTTTCGCTTTGCCGTCGATGGTTGGGATTTCCACACTCGTGCCCATCGCAGCATCCACGAAATTGATGTACAAATCATAGATCACGTTGGTCCCGTCACGCTTCAGCGTTTCGTGCGGCACCTCTTCGATGAGGATGATCAGATCGCCAGGTATGCCTCCGCGTGGGGCCGCATTGCCTTTTCCACTCATGGATAATTGCATGCCTTCGCTTACACCGGCGGGGATATTGATGCTGATGGTCTCTTCGCCGCGCATCAGTCCTTCACCATGGCATGTGGTACATTTGGCAGATATCTCCACGCCTTCGCCATTACATGTGGGGCAGGTGCTGGTGGTCTGCATTTGGCCAAGGATGGTGTTGGTAACCCGCCTTACAGAACCAGTGCCACCACAAGTACGGCAAGTATTGAATGACGATTTGTCCTTGGCCCCGGTCCCGTCGCAAGTGGAACAAACCACTTTTTTATTGACCTTGATTTTCTTTTCTGCACCTTTCGCGATCTCGCTGAGCGTCAGCTTTACCTTAATGCGCAGGTTTGATCCTTTGGCAACGCGGCGGCCGCCACGCTGCCCGCCACCACCGAAAAAGCTTTCAAACGGACTGCCACCGCCACCGAAGATGTCGCCGAATTGGCTGAATATGTCTTCCATATTCATGCCGCCACCGCCAAACCCTCCGGATGCACCGCCGGCATGACCAAACTGATCGTAGCGCTGGCGTTTTTCGGCGTTGCTCAACACCTCGTACGCTTCGGCGGCTTCTTTAAACTTTTCCTCCGCCTCCTTATTATCCGGATTCTTGTCGGGGTGGTATTTGATGGCGAGTTTGCGATAAGCTGACTTTATTTCAGCTTGATCAGCATTCCGTGAAATACCTAATATATCGTAATAGTCTCGTTTTGCCATGCTTATTATCCGTTAACTTCCAACGACCACCTTGGCGTGGCGTAGCACCTTGTCGTGCAAAAAATAACCTTTTTCGATCTCGTCAATCACCTTCCCTTTGAGATCGTCCGTTGGAGCGGGCACGTTGGTAATCGCCTCCTGCAAGTCAGCATCGAAGGGTTTTCCAATAGACTCCATTTCTTTTAGCCCCTGGTTGGTCAAAATGGTCTTCAGTTTTTGGGCCACTAGCGATACGCCTTCCCGTACCGGAGCCACTTCTGTGGCGGTTTCAAATGCTTTCAGGGCACGGTCCAGATCGTCTATTACAGGGAGCAGGTTGGAAATAACCTCTTTTCCCGCAGTTTGCATAAGTTCAATACGTTCTTTTGCCACCCGGCGCTTGTAATTGTCAAATTCGGCATACAGGCGCAGGTACTTGTCATTGGCGGCATCGCGCTCGGTACGCAATTGCTCCATCGCTGCGGGTTCATCAGAAACCTGTGTTTTTTCGGTTGAGGCAGCATCCGTTTCCGTCACGGACGCTTCTGGATTTTCCATGGTGTTGTTATTGTCGTGGTGGTGTTTCTTCTTGTTTCTTGCCATAGCTGTCATCAAACATAGTTGTCAACTGCCGCTCGTAACCGCAATTTCGCTGCCAGCAGTGAAATCCGGTCACCCTGTCAGTATTTCGCGTATGTACATGCCCAAAATGGCGTGTTCAGATGGGTAGCTGTCGTAAGTGCAGGATTATATTGACACATTGTCCTGCAGCATGCCGTCGGTAGTTTTGATGATGCGTGACGGCATATTGCGGATGATTTGATAGTCGTGCGTAGCCATAAGGATCGAGGTGCCCCCTCGGCTGATTTCTTTCAATAGCAGGACAATCTCTTCGGAAGTTTCCGGGTCCAGGTTGCCCGTGGGCTCATCGGCCAGGATGATTTCCGGATTGTTCAGCAATGCCCGGGCAATGACTACGCGTTGCTGTTCGCCTCCGGATAGCTCATGTGGCATCTTCTTTAACTTGGAACGCAACCCCACCTTTTCGAGCACATCCAGCATCCGGTTATTGATGAGGTTTTTGTCTTTCCAGCCCGTAGCCCGTAGGGCAAAGGCGAGGTTCTTTTCCACCGTCCGGTCGGTAAGCAAGTGGAAATCCTGGAAAACAATCCCGAGCTTACGGCGTAGGAACGGTACCTCGCGTTCGCTGAGTTTTTTTAGGTCGAACCCGGCAACCATCCCTTCACCGCTGGCGATATGTAAATCGCCATAAATGATTTTGAGCAGACTGCTTTTGCCGCTTCCCGTTTGTCCGATAAGGAAGACAAATTCGCCTTTATCGATCGTCAGGTTTACGTTAGCAAGAACCAGGTGCTTGGGTTGGTAGATATCAACATTTTTGAGGGTGATTACCGTATCGCCGATCATATAGTTACAGTTCTAATTTCTTAATTTGTCCGAAGGGCATTTCGTTGACAATTTCCATGATGTCTGCTGTTTTCTCACCTAATCCCAGTTTTTCAAGGGATTTGTCTGGCCGGTCTACCCGGAAATAAGCAAGCAATGTAAATGCATCATCGCGTAGTTGGACATAGTCCGGTATTTTAGCCACGCCTTTGACTTTGATCACATACATAGTCCACAAAGTTAGCATTATTACGTGAAAGATAAAGGCTTCATCGGTGCGCCGCCAAAAAATCCAATGTATTGATGCCGTCTGCATAGTCGTGGAGGGCGGGTTGCTGGCTTCGTCCAAATGGAATCACCGGGGTGGCAATGGGCAATTGCGCGTTGCTCACCACGCACTGCAGCTGCGGGGCCAGTTCGTTCAATCTGTCGACAAGTTTTTCTTCGGACGGGTATTCTTCAAGATATACCACCCCCAGTGGCGATGCGGTCCGTGTATCGGGCTTCAGTAACAGAAAACCGTTGTCAGCGTGTCGATCGCCGTTGATGAGGTAAATGGACTTGTTGTAGTCGTAGTTGTTGGCATATTTATGGTGGTTGATGACGTCGGCGAATGGTGCAATGCCTTGAAAGAAATGCGAAGGGTCGTACCCCTCGGGTACAAACAATTTGGATACACTGCGGCAGCCGAGGCCGAAGTAGTCAAATACGTCGTTGCCGAGCAGGCTGAGCTCATCCATGCTTTCTGTGCCTGTCAATACAGCTATGCTATGGCGGTTTTTGCGTATGATATGGGGCTTGCCCCCAAAATAGTAGGTGAAATACCGCGAACTATTGTCGCTACCGGTGGCAATGACCAGGTCAAAATCGGCTAGTCGGTCGGTCACCTTAATTCTCGAAGTAAATACAGGTTCTATATCCTGTAGCTTTGCCAGCAGGTGGGCGGTTAGCACCGGATCCGCCGTTGCCGCCTTCACCTGTACATTAAAGCCTGCGACCAGTACACAAAGGATATCGTGGAAACCGACCAATGGGATGTTGCCCGCCAGCACCAGCCCAACGGTTTCGTCCATATCGCCGTCAAAAGGGTAAGGGGCTAGCCAGTCCTGGAGCGCCCTGCTTGTTAAATTGTGCGCAATTGCCGTGAGGGCCCGGCGCGTGTTTGCCGGCGTGAACCAAGGGTTGTTGCGATGGGCAGATTCAACCACCTGCTGCAACTGCGGGTGGTCCGACAGCAGGTAATCCCCTAGTTTAGTGAAAGCGTCTATGCGTTGTTTCTTTGTCAAAATCTGAATCTTAAGGCCGTTAATACACAAGATTTGTTATATATTTGCTGCTAAATTTGTTTGACAGCAAAAAGACGACTAATTTTGTAGTGAACTTTTTTCAATCAAGTTGCAAAAATAGTTTTTTTATTTTATCATATTCGTAAGCGTAAGAGTTAGATGGCAATTAAGATAACAGATGAATGCATAAATTGTGGGGCCTGTGAGCCCGAATGCCCAAACAACGCAATATACGACGCAGGGGTGAGCTGGCGGTTTTCTGAGGGGACCAGTCTGAGCGGCGTTATTGATTTTGGCGACGGTACCACTTTAGATGCTGATGAAGAACAAACAGCCATATCGGACGAGGTTTATTACATCGTTTCGGACAAGTGCACGGAGTGTGTAGGCTTTCACGATGAGCCGCAGTGTGCCGCGGTATGCCCGGTAGATTGCTGTGTGGACGATGAGGACATCCGCGAGACGGAAGAGGAGCTACTGGCCAAGAAGGCTTGGCTGCACGCTGAGTAATTCCGGCTCGGTTTAATTTCAACCCTAAGAGACCAGGCCCCCCATCAAGCGATGGGGGGCCTGGTTATTTTACAGTCGTTGGCTTTAGCATTTGCCGGGAACCACCAGCACGGGGCAGGGGGCTCTCCGCGTTACGCTTTCGGATACACTGCCCGATATGAAATGGTCAAAGCCGGTGCGGCCATGCGTGCCCATGATGATAAGGTCTGCGGCCCATTCGCTGGCCACCGAAAGTATTTCCTGTTTCGGGTTGCCTATCCGGCTGAAAGTAAACACTTCTTTGAGGTCTTCAAAACCCTTGCTTATTTCTTCCAGCATGGATTTGGAGTTTTCCTCCTGTATTTCGGTGGTTTCCGGAATGATGATGGGCTGCTGCCCCATTAAGGGGTCTGCGCCATAGTTGGTTGGTGCCGCAGGTTCGATAACGTGGATAAGCGCAACGGATGCCCCCATGGTCTTGGCAAGGCTATATCCGTGTTGCAATGCTTTCTTTGAACATTCGCTGTCATCCGTGGCGATGAGTATGCGATTATAAACCACTGGTTTCGTTTCCATAACTACTTGGGTTATTATTCCATTGCTTCCGTAAATATAACAACAATTTATGGGTTTTGGTTTTCCACCCGTAAGCCACCTACAGCATACGGCTATGACAGCTCCTGCATGAGTTTATCAAACTCCGCGCGCAAAGCGGCCAGTTCGGACTCTACCTTGGCCAGGCGGGCTGCTACGCCTTCCGCGTATCCGGTGTCTTCGCCCGTAGCATCATCTTCCTCGGGAATGGCTGTGCCACCCAGCAACTGCATGTAGCGGGCTTCTTTTTGCCCCGGACGCTTCGGCAATGACCTTACAAACGGCTGGTCAGCATGGGCCAGGTTGTCTAGGAACGACTGCACTTCTTCGAGCGACTCGAACTCATATAACCTTCCGGAATTGGTGTTGAGCTCTCCGGGCGTTTGGGGGCCGCGCAACAGCAATAGGCAGATGATAGCGACTTCAGCGGGAATGACAGGGTACACCACCGCAAAATTGTGCTTGTATTTGGTGACCCGGCTAGAGCCTCCCACCACAGTGGATACGAGCCCTTTTTTACGAAGGGAATCGAGCGTAGTAATTACCGTGTTATCGTCGTACTGGACAACGGGCTTCCGCGATGTTTTCTGGTTGCACGCCGCAACCAACGCGTTGAGGGTAAGCGGGTAGTATTCGGGGGTAGCTCTCGCTTTTTCCATTAAAGCACCCAAAACGCGCTGCTCTTCGGCAGATAGGGTGGGCAGTGGCGGTGTAGTATCCATGGTTCGGTTTCATTAATTTGTTACCTCCCAAAAATGGAACAATTATCCCAATTAAACAACTTTGTGTGAAAAAGCGCTCCAATTGTTATCTTCGTCGGGTTAAATCGTTACGCTGTTGTTGCGCATTGCATACCATCCTTGTTTTTCGCACCCGCTGCCCACCGGGCATCGTTTTCCAATGGAGAAGTATGAACTGATCCCGGCCCAATTGCTCCATAATGGAACGGTGCAGCCAGCTCAGTTTTTTGAACCTGCGTTGGCTGAGTTATCTATGATTGTGCAAGCCCACGCGCCCGATTATTGCCGCCAGTTGCTCGATGTGGCACTTCCATCGGCAATGGTGCGCCGTATCGGTTTTCCGCTGTCTGCGCAGTTGGTGCAGCGTGAGCTACGTATTGTGCAGGGCACGGTAGACGGTTGCCACTTTGCCATGGAACATGGCGTGGCTTTCAATGTGGCCGGCGGCACCCACCATGCTGGTTTTGACTGGGGAGAAGGGTTTTGCCTACTCAATGACCAGGGGGTGGCCGCTGCCTGGTTGATTGGCCAGGAGATTTGTCGGCAAGTGCTCATCATCGATCTGGACGTGCACCAGGGAAACGGTACTGCGCAACTGTTTGATGGCAACCCCGGCGTGTTTACGTTTTCGATGCATGGCGAACGTAATTTCCCCTTCCGGAAAGAACGGTCCGATGTAGATGTTGGCTTGCCGGATGGAACCGACGACGACACATACCTCGGATTGTTGCAACACCACCTCGAATTGATTTTCGATCGGGTGCGGCCCGATTTTGTGTTTTACCAGGCGGGCGTAGATGTATTGGATACAGACAAGCTGGGAAAACTGGCGCTAAGCAGGTCGGGGTGCCGGAAACGGGATGCACTGGTGTTCCAATACTGTAAATCGGCAGCGGTGCCCGTACAGGTGAGCATGGGTGGGGGGTATTCAACGCATATCCGTGATATTGTAGACGCGCACTGCCAAACGTTTGCGGAGGCCATCCGCGTGTATGAATGAATGTAACCACTTATCTTATAAGCAGATGTTTTATTATACCGATGCAACGATCGATCAATTAGCCATCCACCGCGTAGGCAATAAACTGCGCGATGAGTTTTATGCGCTCAGCGAAGCGCCCATCGTTTTGGAAGACGAACAGCTTACCACCTTGCTGATGCACTATTTCCTAAGTCCGTTTGCCAAGGTTCAAGAGGTATATCGATTGTGGCATTCCAGCGGCACGCTCGAACTGAATGAGGTATACCATTTTTCGAAGTCGTTTTTCGAGGGCAACCTCGATTTCCAGACATTGGGTGAGCAAATATGCAAACACCTCTTTGAAGCATCGGACCACCCCCATATAAAGGGCGGGGAGCTCTATGTGGTGTATCTCCGCAACGTACAGCTGGAAGGGCAGGAACACGATGCGATTGGGATATTCAAATCCGAAAACAAGGAGCCTTTTCTCAAAGTATCACCGCTACAAAGCTCCTTTGAACTGGGGTATGAGCAGGAGGCCATCAATATCAATAAACTGGATAAAGGCTGCATCATTTTGAATGCGGAGCATGAGGAGGGCTATAAAGTGCTGGCCGTCGACCAAACGAATCGGCAGCAGGAAGCCGTCTACTGGAAAGATAGCTTCCTAGGGGTACGCGTACGTAACGATTCATTTCATAAAACGGGCAATTTCCTCAAGGTGTATAAAGCGTTTGTTAACGAAGGGTTGGACGAGACCTTCGAGTTGGAGCGTGCCGATAAGATCGATTTGCTGAATCGTTCGATGGACTACTTTAAGGAGAAAGATACATTCAAAACGAAAGAATTTGAAGAGGAGGTGTTGGGCAATCCTCAAGCTGCCGCCCTCTTTAACGACTATCGCCAGCAATTTGAAAATGAATACGAGTCGCCTTTCGGTGAACAGTTTGATATTGCCCCCGGTGCGGTGAAGAAAGCAAATGCTACCTATAAAAGCGTATTGAAATTGGACAAGAATTTCCATATCTATGTGCACGGAAAAAGGGAATACATCGAGAAGGGATTTGACGAAGAAAAGGGTATGAACTATTACAAAGTGTACTTTAAGGAAGAGCATTAGTGGTGTTTCTCTGTCAATTATTTCCAGATTCTTTCCAGATTTCGCGGCTACTTTGGTCGCCATTCAAATGATATAGCCTAATAAACTGTATGACGAAAAAAAAGGACGAGGTATTTAACGAGGTGATCAAGAAGCCCTCGGATTTTAAGTTTGGCGCCACGGTTGCCAATGCGTTTGACGACATGGTGGAGCGCTCTGTTCCTTACTACAACGAAATCCAGCGGATGATTATCGAGCAGGTATGCGAGTTTGCCGTACCCAACACGAACGTGTACGATCTAGGCTGTTCAACAGGGACCACCTTCCTCCATTTGGACCCACTGGTCGATGATCGCATCCGTTTTGTGGGGGTTGACGATTCAAAGGACATGCTAGAAAAGTGCACCCAAAAATTAAAGGAGGCTAAGCTCAAACGCCCTTATGAATTGAAAAACGCTGATCTTCATCAGGATTTTACGATCGAAAACGCATCCGCCGTTGTCCTCTGCCTTACCTTGCAGTTTGTACGACCCATATACAGGGAGAAACTGCTCAGACGCATATATGAAGGGCTCAATCCCGGGGGCGTATTGGTTATCTCCGAGAAGATCTTGGCCGAAGACAGTCTGTTCAACCGCAACTTTATCAAATATTATTATGATTATAAGCGCCGCAATCAATATAGCGAGCTGGAAATCTCGCAGAAAAGGGAGGCGCTTGAAAATGTATTGATCCCCTACAAGTTAAGCGAAAATATAAAGATGTTGATGGAAGCGGGTTTCAGCCATACCGAAGTATTCTTCAAGTGGTATAATTTTTCTGGGTTTATTGCGATAAAAAATTAGTGGGATGGTACAGATTGGCAATTTCTTCTTTAAATACCGGAATTTTCTCTTCATTTTTCTTTACCTGGCATTATTTATTCCATCTACCCCTGTATTCAGCGAAGCGACCTTCGGTCCGCACTATTACCGCTATCCCCTCATTATCGGGTTGGCCATCACCATATTGGGGCAGCTCATCCGCGGAGCCACGATTGCGTTGGCCTATATCGTAAGAGGGGGCAAAGACAAGAAAGTATATGCCAATACGCTAGTGACCAATGGTATTTTTGCCCATTGCCGCAATCCGCTGTATGTTGGCAATATCCTGATGCTTGTTGGTGCGGGCATACTTGTTAATTCACTGCTTTACATGCTGGTCTTCATACCGCTTTTCCTGTTCATTTACCAGGCCATCGTTTTGGCTGAGGAACATTTTCTACGTAATAAATTCGGCACTCAATTCGATGCCTATACCAAACGCGTACACCGTTGGTTAATAAACCCCGTTGGGTTGAGGAAGACCGTTTCGGGCATGCATTTCTCCTGGAAACGTTGGTTGAAACGCGAGTACAACACGCAAGTGATATGGCTGCTCTTTATCGTTGTGATATTGGTGTTCAAGTACAGCAACAACTGGGCATGGGATGAAACCACACGGAACACTTGGTTTATCGTTGCCGTGTTGGTATTGGCTTGTTATTACTATACCATCCGCTACCTGAAGAAATCCGGCAAATGGGAAGAAGTGTAGCACCCCGGAGGGCGCTACACCACGTTAACTAAGATTCAGTTCCTGTTTGGTGCCCGTTGCACACGCACGGTAAATGGCATCAATGATTTTGAGATCTTTCAACCCCTCGTGGCCATCCACCGGTACCGGGGGCGTATTACCATCCAAGATGATACCCGCCATTGCATCCATTTGCAGCGTTTGGTGGGTTACATGCGGTTGTGTCAATTCGCCTTTGTTGGTGCGCCCTTTGATGGGGCCATAGCCGGTGGAGGGCTGCATCTCCGCAAAACCCTTTTCGCCGTTCAGGAAAAAGCGGTCTAGGTAACCCATGCTATAGGTGGATAGGCAGGATGCCACCGCTCCGCTTGGAAAGCCCAGCTGGAAAAGGATGGTTTCATCCACCCCCTCCTTAAATTTTACCGGATCTGTTTTGGTTTCCTGTGCCGTAACCCACACCGGTTCCTCGCCGATCATATAGCGTGAACCGTTAATCGCATAGACGCCGATATCCATCAGTGCACCACCGCCGGCGAGGTCTTTATCCAGCCGCCATTGGGTAGGGTCACCGATCCGGAAACCGCATTGCCCTTGGAAGAACTTGATGGCTCCAAATTCGCCCGCAGCGCGCATGCGCACCACTTCAACGGTCTTCGGTTCGAAGTGCATCCGGTAGCCCACCAACAATTTGACGCCTGCCTTGGTACAAGCATCCACCATTTCTTGTCCTTCAATGGCATTAAGCGCCATCGGCTTCTCACAAATGGCATGTTTTCCCGCTTTGGCTACCCGGATTACCTGGTCGTGGTGTAGCGCGTTGGGCGTAATCACATACACAGCATCGATGTTGGGATTATCCTTAATTCGATCGAAATTCTCGTAATTGTACCGGCTTGTTTCGGGAACGCCGAACCGGGTTCCCCAATCGGCTAATTTGGCGGGCGTTCCGCTGATCAGCCCGGTTATCTTAGTGCGCTTACAAGATTGTATGGCCTCCGCAACCCGCGACGCGTACCCTCCAAGCCCCATTAATGCTACACGGAGTGTAGGGTCCTGTGCTGTAGCGTGGGGGAGCTCGGTGTTGCCAAACGCGTGGTGTGCCGACAGGAAAGGTAGGGCGGCGGCTGAGGCAGCCAGCTTTTGTAGGAAATCGCGACGTGAATTCATTTTCATTGTGTTGTAATGGTCTATTTTTTTTATACGGTTAACAACTACTCCCATCGGATTGTTTATCAGCAGTTCGCTGGCCCGCAGCGGGAGTGGGCTAGTCAAAAATAGAAAAAAATAGCTGATAAGCACCCTCTGTCTTGCAAAATAAGCAAGCATATCAGTCCCACAAGCGATCACTTTCCTTCTGCAAATAAGCGCTGTCATAGGGCGTTTTTAACCACTTTATTGCTAACTCATATGCTTTTTCTGAGCTACATTCCACATCTGGATTCAAACCGCTGTTAATAATCTCTTTATCACGATTACATAAATACATGGTGGCCAAGAATAATTTAGCATTACTATTGAATTCCATCAATTCCAATGAAGAAGTCAATCCTTTAGTGGGGGTACTAAATGTCATTGTGTTCTTTTGAAATTTGAAAGAAGAAGCTAACATTTCTCCTGCACTGGCGGTTCTATCACTGATCAATACGGCTATTGGTTTATCTTTATTTAAAAGATTGAAATTTAGAGCTGAGTTTTTTTCTACCATCATATCTTCAATACGGTAGTATTCATTGGTGCAATATTCTGAAAAATATTCTCCTTTGTTATTCACATGATATCCGATTAGCGAGTCTCGAAACATAGGGGCCAGGCCTAATGGCATCATTGAAGCCATCCCGCCGTTATTTTCCCTCACGTCAATAATCCAGCCCGTAATAATTGATGACCGGTCCAGCTCATATAATGATTCCCTAATTCGCCTCGAATAAATTCTTGAGTTGTCAACATTTGCAATAAATCCGGTAAGTTTTATATAGCCAATATCGTCATCAATAATTTCCGTGACGATATCAGGAATTGGCAATGTGTCAGCTGTAAAAACATTCGGGGTTTGAGGGCTAAGAAAAATGCTATGTCCATCATTGATTAAGCTGACGGTGTAACCTATGGCACGGTAAACATCTTCGTTGTTTTGAAAATGGTTAATTGAATCCGTTACCGTGCGTTTCAAGACTTCCCAATCTATTTCATTTTTTTTGATAGAACGTTCTTCAATTAGGCTAAAAGCCTGTTCGAAGAAATCATTGTAAGTCCATTGCTTTTTATTTTGGCATGAAAGTACGAATAGGATTGAGATTGTTAATATAAGATATTTGCCCATTATTTATGTTTTGTTTTGATGCCCCGTAGCATTTTGTCTAAAAGACACAAGGCGTGTTTTCTCTGTAGCTTGTTTCGAGTACGATATCAAAACCATGCGCTCCTTTACGATGTACCTTCAGCTCGGTTTCGGATTTTCTGGTGAATTTATAATCGTATTGCTGTAATACGGTAATAATGGTATCAATCAGTTCCTTCGGTTCAACCATATTGGTAATTTCCCTTGCCTGTTGCAACGTACAAACAAGCCCTGCTGTAAAGCTAGTCAAAATTCCCATATGCCATTGTCAATTCTTGCGACGGTGTCGCAAGAATTTGACGGCCATGGTGACTCTTCACGCGATAGCCTCCTGAAATGATGACGTCGAGGTTGTAGAAGGTTGTAAGGTATTCCTTGCCATCCGAATCAGTATGTCGGAATTTCCGACATACTGATTTCTCTTTCAATTCACCCACTTCAAAAATATGTTGAAGGTGTTCGGTAATCGTTGTTCGCCCTTTTTGAAATAACTCCGCCATTTGTGCCTATGTAAGCCGAACCGTTTCATTCTCCAATCGCGTCTCAATGCGAGTTACGCAGTCGTTTGTAATGCAGCTGCGTCAATCCCGTTTCAAATGTTTTTGCGGTTAAGAATTCAAGGGTTTGTTCAGGTCTACCGTCTTTGAAAAGTCTTGTCCCATTCCCCAATAAAACTGGTATAACCGAAATTATAGACTCGTCTATTAGGTCTTCTTTCAATAGTTCATTGATTACTTCAGCACCACCGTCGCAATAAATATTCTTTCCTTTTGCGGATTTTAACCGTTTGACTAATTCGGTTATGTCCCCGGTATAGAAAGTCGTTCGGCCCACTTTAGGCCTTTCAGTTCTTGTTATGACATAAACATCCCGGTGTCCGTTGTCGTAATGAGCTGGGCCGATTTCTTTAATTACATAATCGTAGGTTCTTCTGCCAATAATTATGGTGTCAATTTCGGACGTAAATTCCGCATAACCATAGTCTTCGCCTTCTTTTTCAACTATTTTTAAGAAACTAAGGTCGTCGTTAGGTTTTGCAATGTAGCCGTCTAAACTGATTGCAATGAAAAGTGATATTTTTCGCATTTGTTTGAAATTTTAAAGTTTCTGCAAAATTACTTTTGGACCGCCACTCGCACTTTGTAAAAATGCGACAAATTAAAGTAGCGATGGTGAGCGTCCAGTATTTCGCTTAATTTCGTTGGTGAGATGCGAATGGTCATAATAGCCACACTCAAATGCAATATCTGATAAGCTCCTGCAAGTACCTGAATTTTTAATTATACTCAACGCATTTTGAAACCGGATAATATTTGAATACTCTTTTGGTGATAATCCAATGTACTTTTTAAAGTTTCGCTCCAGCTGTCTTACGGTTGTGAAATTTGCTTTTGCTAGTTCGTAAATGCTGATTTGCCCATTTGCTGCGTGGATATCATTGATAATTGATTGCAATTGGTTGTTTTTGCTTTTTAATCTTTCTGAAAAAAAATGATCAAAGTAATTGAATGGGTTTTCAAGTATTTCATCAACATTAAATGAATAGGATTTTTCAAGTTCAACAGTGTCGTTAGTCAACTCATTTTGTGAAGCATAATTGTAAAAATTAGCAAAAGTCGCCGGTTTTAGGCACACACCTAATAAATGTGTATCGCTGTCAATCAAGCTGTCTTTGAATGAAGTCATCGCGCCAACTACATAGGTTTTTCCAAATTCCATTGAAACCGAGCCGTTGTCTGTCAAACAAGTATCTCCCAAATTCATTAAAATACCGGCACAGCCATCTGGAAAAACCCGTTCCCATTGTCTTTCAAGTTCGTTTCCTTTCAATTCCCAATAGAAATGAATAAGAGGCTGTAATTCTTTGTAAGGTTTTATTTTTTTGTACTCCATAGATTTTGTGGTGTCGTTCGCTACCATGACCGCGAACGGTGCGGGTACTGCCAAAGTGGGGGTATTTAAAAACCGTCAGTACAAATATAGCACAAAGGCTGATAGAAGGCAATGCCTTGTTAGCGGTTCGTTGTTTGAGTGTACCCGTGTATAACCGCAATGGGCTTATCGTTCGGGCCCAGTAATCAAATATCTAGTTCCTATTTGGATTTCCGCCTCAACTCCACCTCATAATACCCCTGCAATTTTTTATGAAATTCCTCCGCGCGCTCCAGTGCGCGGTGCAAGTAGGCCAATGATTCCGCAATACCCGCCTCGGGAGAGCGAGCCATGTACCATGTGACATTACCCCACAAATGTGATGTTAAAAATATTGGTTTGTCAACATAATTAGGAAATTTTTCCCATAGCAACAATTTCGAAACTTATACGACTTTTTCCGCCCATTATTTGGAGGGTAGGGTAGAGGTGCCTATATTGCCGGCAGGTTTAGGTTGATAGCCCCTAACCCCATTGGGGCGGTCCCTGTTTCGATAAGAAACAGGGATTTTTTGTTTATACAACCTCAATCTCTGGATTCAGTTTTGTCAGTTCCGCAATAAGCCCGGCTTTATCCTCCGGCGATAGGCTGCGCCATTGGTTTCTGCTGCATATGAAGAGGATATTCATAGAATTCTGGAATCATTTATTTTATAAGCCATCAAGGAATTCCTTTGCTTTTCCCATAGGTCCACATTCATGATATTGCTCAATATCTTCCAGCGCCGTTCTGAGCTTATCTCCCAACAGGTCCTTTAGTTCCGATTTTCCCGAAAAATCCACCTACACTCTTACCAATCGCATAAGTGGTTCAAACGAATAGAGTGCGGGCCGCCTTCCAGCAGCGGCTTCCTTTTGTGCCAAATACCCTCTTTCCGTTAGTTTTTTGATGACACCCGCGGCTGTAGCCGCTGGAATTTGTGTTGTGTTTACAAATTTGTTGTTCCTGAAAACAGGATTAGTGAAAATAAAATCAAGGATGTTCAAGCTCCATTTTGAAGAAAGTAAATCCGTGAATTCTATTTTCAGGTCCTCGTCGCTCCGGAAATCTTATCATGGGTCACAGCCCAATCAAGGGCCTCCTGCTGGACTTCTTTCCGGTATCCCGGTTGCATCAAGGCTGTCAAGGATTTTCGGGATTTCTTATGAAACCGGAAAACATCCTGGAAATTGAGTTATATTACGCACAGTAAACTATTAAATTACACCAGCGTGATGATCGAGGTCATTTCTTCTTTTATAGCCGCTGCATTCGGCGGTTTCTTGTATTGGTACATTCGCAAAACAGCAAATGATGTGTCGTTCACTACAGACGGATTGGCCAAACTTGTCATGCACCCGTCCTACAAATACTTGTCTTTCATATGCCTATTGATTTGCTTGGTGTGTATTGCTGGGGCTATTTATGACCATGAACGTATGGATACGACCGGTTTTGCGTTTCTTTTATTAATTCTGTTTCTGTTTGGTTTTTTCGGAGTGTATGGGCTACTTGTGTATTACAACCATACCGTGCTATTCGACGAGCAGGTTATAATCTGTCGTGGTCCGCTTGGCCGTGTCAAACGTATCGCATGGGCTGATATAACAGATGTGGTTCATGATACAAATTTAGCTGTTGTCTACCTATACGCGGGTTCCCGAGAGCGGTTATCGATTCAGCAACATGTAAAAGGGTTTGATGAATTCCGAAGGACTTTAGTTCGACAAAGACCCGGGTTTGCATCGCGAATTAAAACCTAGCGTCTTCTAGTTGTCACTTGTGAAACGTATCCCTCCGACCACCGCGAGTTATCCCTGTTTTGTGAGCGAGGATATCGAGATTGTAACGCTCCAACGAAAAAAGCCCTGCCTGTCTGAATTGGAAGTCACAAATTGCGGCCTCAAAACTTTTTGTTTTATTCCTCCACTCCATATACAATACCAGTGCAGCCTATTTCACCGGCTCCCGCAGAATGGTCTTTAGCTTTTCCGGTGCGGTCCTTCGGAAGTCGGACAGGTAGATTTCATGGTGCACGCCGTTCCGCTTAAGCCCGTTCGATTCCGAGAATTCAGCAATTCGCGCCAGCGTTCCCGGCTCCGTGGAATAGGGCCCTACATGCAACACTTGGATACATTTGCCCTCCGCCATCCGGTAAAATTCAATGGCCCCAGCAAGGTCAGATTTTTTTTTCCGCAATACAATGTCAATCCCTTGCTGCACGTCCTTTTCGGTGATGTGCTCGGGTATCCGTATCAACAGCCGGTATTCCCATTCGCTTCGGGGTATTTTCGTTGGTGCATCGGCCATGGATGGGTTGCCGAAACGCTTTTCGTCATACCACCACAGCGCCTCGAGTTTAGCGACGGTAAAATCCCTTCCCGCCTGCTTGCTCCTGAATTTGATAGCGTAAGCCGTGGCATAAAGTGCCTGCAGCTTATTGGCAAAAGGAACACCCGACGGGTCGCCCTTACCAGTCAGCGAAAGGAAGTATGCAGGTTCGATGTCCACCAGCTCCGGCGTCGTCTTGGCGGTGTAATACGATTTGTATCGATTCATCAGGTCAAATTTTTTCATAGCGATTGTCCTATCTTTTTCGCAAAATACGATGGAATGGATGACAACCCTATGGCAGTTAAGCCCCGCGACTTCCAAATACCTTGTCTTGGTTTGATATCGAAATTTGCAACACAAGCTCAACGCCTATTAGGTATAACCCGAACTACTTTTCTGTTTTTCTGAAAAAAGATTCCGTGTTTTTAAGGACTTTTCGGAAAACAGGTGTCCTTACCATAGTATTGGCCCTGTATAGGGCCGTAAAGCAGATGCATTCAGCACGTATCAAGATTGAACATATGATTTCGGATAGAATATTGCAGCTATTGGCAAAGAAAATGGGGCAAGAAGCGTCTCCCGAAGAGGAAGCTGAGTTGCAGGACCTTCTGCAAAAACACCCTGATCATCAGGTGCTGATGGAAATTCTGCAATCCTTTGAAGGAGAAAGACTTCATAAAGAGCCACCGTTGGGAGAAGATCACCTGGTTCGTGAGGGTTGGCTCATGCTTCAGCAGGAATTGGGTGACTTCCAAACCACGGAGAGGATTGCGGAGAATAAGGAAGAGAAGCCAGCGAGGCGGTTCTTCTCGGCATGGATGAGCGGTATAGCCGTTGGTATCGGCCTTATTTTTCTTGGCTGTGGTTTTTATTTCATCATGAACTACGGCGAACCATCTTCAAGGACAGCTGGTACAAGTCAGGTAAACGTACCCAACGGAATGAAGGTCAAAAAAATACTTCCAGACAGTACGATAGTATGGTTGAACGCGGGAAGCCACATCCGTTATGACAGTAATTTTGTGCAGAAAACGCGTCATGTGTATCTCGAAGGCGAGGCTTATTTCAATGTGGCTCATGATAAAGACCATCCGTTTATCGTTCATGCAGGCAATATATCCGTTGAGGCGCTCGGAACCGAATTTAACGTGCAAGCTTATCAAAATACGAATAAAATAGAGGCCACGTTAATCAGCGGGAAAGTAGTGGTCAAGATCGACGGAAAACCCGATCATGACATTGTTCTATCGCCTAACGAGAAATTAACCGTCAACAACAAAGCGTTCCGTTTGCCCGATGCCCGAAACACCAAGGTCGTTACGGAAAACCCCACAGCGGTTAACTTCGAGGTGGAAGCGGTGTCTGAAATTCCTGCCATCGCCATGGTTCCCGAAGTTGCGTGGATACAGGACAAACTTGCTTTTGAAAATGAATCGTTTGATGAATTGGCGAAGCGAATGGAAAGACGGTACGATGTTCATATCATTTTCGAAGACGACCTATTGCGTAATGAGCGACTGTCCGGCGTTTTTGAAAATGAAAACATTCACAAAGCATTAAAACTACTACAAATGACCACCGGTTTTCAGTATCGCATAGAGGATGATACTGTTTACGTAAGACGCTAATTATAATCACTAAAAAATGACGATGTATTATATAAGAAACGGTTAATTAATTAAAAAAAGGAAGAGCAGCAACTCTTCCTTCGATCAGATCATCTGGAGCGACGAAAATCAGACCCATCGACTCCTAGTTATTAATCTTTCAAAACAAAAGTATGAAAAAAATACTCTTGTCAGTTCTTTTTAATGGCGATACGTTATTACCGAGACTGGTACGTTATATGAAGCTCATCTTTATTTTAACATTTGTTTGCAGTATCCAGGTTTCTGCAAATGTATTTTCGCAGACACGTTTTACGCTCGATATGAGGAATGTCAGCGTAGACAGGGTGCTCAGCCAAATACAGAAGGAAAGCGATTACCGCTTTTTCTATAACTACGGCCATCTGAAACACCTCGATAAGGTCAATATCCAGGTGAAGGACATGCCAGTTACCGAAATCCTGGACAGGTTGCTCGACAACAGCCTTTCCTACCGTCTGTTGCCGGATGAATTGGTCGTCATCGCTCCAAAAGGAGTCCAATCGGACGACTATAAGCTGGATGGCGTCGTAACGGACGATCAAGGCCGGCCATTGTCTGGCGTTTCCATACAGGTTAAAGGTTCGGCTACCGGTGCCACTACCGATGAATCCGGCAAGTTCTGGATCGTTGTTCCGCGCAGCGCCGTACTGGTATTTTCATATATCGGATTCCAAACCCAGGAAATTCCGGTAGATGGCAGGGCAAGCCTGCGCGTTCAACTTCAGGTTGCCGTATCGGGGCTCAACGAAGTTGTGGTGACAGCCCTGGGAATCACCCGCGAAAAGCGGGCAATCGGCTATGCAGTGCAATCCATAAAGGGCGAAGAAATTTCGACGTCTGCCAGCCCCAACCTGGTGCAGGCACTATCGGGCAAGGCCGCCGGATTGTTCATCACGGGTGGCACTACGGGGCTGGGCGGCTCTTCCAATATCATCGTCAGAGGGAATACGAACCTGAGCGGGAATAATCTGCCTTTATTTGTCATCGACGGTATTCCGTTCTTCAACGATGAAGTGGATAAGCAATCGTTCTGGGATAGTTTTGTCCTTTTTACTGCTCTTGAGAAAATAGAGCAGACTGAAACTTTGTTCCATGATTGTCCTATGTTTTTGGTTACAAAAATTAGGTCCAGACGCATTGTAAACAAGATGTAAATTAACTGAACAGGTTGATAGTCAAAAGTTTGTATGGTATTTCGTGGCAATTTTTAAAGGCGTGTCTATTGCCACGATTTTGCCACGAAAGTTTTGACTGTTTTTGCGAAATTTGTGCATAAATGTAAAATGCAAAGCCCCGCAAATACAGTATTTGCAGGGCTTTGCATTTTTTGTAATCCTCTTTAGCGGTGAGGGCGGGATTTGAACTGTTGCGTTTCCGTGTTGTTTTGCAATGATTTACATACTTGATTCCATCATTGCCACGATTTTGCCACAGACTTTCAAACTACCCACACATCATCTCTTGCGGTGAGGGAGGGATTCGAACCCTCGGTACCGTTTCCAGTACGACAGTTTAGCAAACTGTTCCTTTCGGCCACTCAGGCACCTCACCGTTTTGCGCCTGCAAACGTAACATAAAAAAACGAATTTCGGAAAAGTTGTGTGCCAAAAAATCAATTTCTTGACGGGCTAATCCGCAGCGTCTGTAGCTGGAGAATCCGTTTTGGAAACCGGCGTGTTTTTTTTGCTTGCATCGTAGTCGATACGCACGTGATAGATGCTTTTTAACATCTCCTTGAATATCTCGCTGACCGTGGTGATGTCTTTCAACGTGATGTTGCTATTGATAAACTGCTTCTGGTTCATCTTGGATTCGATGATTTTATCGACCACGTCATGGAGACCCTGCGCGGTAGGTTCTTTTAAGCTCCGTGATGCGGCTTCAACAGAGTCGGCCATCATCAAGACGGCAGTTTCCCGCGAAAAGGGGATAGGCCCCGGGTAGTGGAACATGTCTTCGTCCACCAGTTTTTCGGGGAAGGATTTGATGTACGATTGGTAGAAATAGTCTACCCGGGTGGTGCCGTGGTGGGTGCGGATGAAATCGATGATGACCTCGGGAAGTTGGTGCTTTTTAGCCAGCTCAACCCCTTTGGCCACGTGGGAGATGATGATCTGGGCACTTTGTTCAAACGAAAGGCTGTCGTGGGGATTGTACCCTTTCGTTTGGTTTTCGATGAAATACTGTGGATTCGACATCTTGCCGATATCATGGTATAGTGCACCCGCCCTTACCAACAACGTGTTGCCTCCGATTTGGTAAATGGCTGCCTCGGCGAGGTTGGCCACCTGCATGGAATGCTGGAATGTGCCGGGAGCCTTGTACGAAAGCTCGCGTAGCAGCTTGGAGTTGCTGTTGGTCAATTCCATCAAGGTAACGTCGGAAATGATGCCGAATACACGCTCGAATGCATAGATCAACGGATAGGCGAGCAGCGTAAGCAGCACACTGAAAATAAACGGGGTGAGGTCAGACCAATAGAGGTTGCTGAACGATCCGTTCCGCATCAACCCCATGCCGATATAGCCAACCAGGTAGGTGGCCAGGATGATGGCCGACGAAATCAGGAACTGTTCCCGCTTTATCAGCGTTTTGATACTGTATATAGCCACCATGCCCGTGGAAAACTGCAAGAAAACAAATTCGAAACTATTCGGAACAAAAAATGCAGCCAATAACACCATGAGCAGGTGGATGTTGAGCGCCAGCCGCGTATCGAAAAGCACGCGTACAATCACCGGGACAATGCAATAAGGGATGTAGTAAAGGCTTGGTATTTTGATGGTAATCGCCCATGATAAAACCGCCAACATGCCAGTAATGACAATCAGTATAAGGAAGATAAGCCGGTTGTTGTGGTAGATGTCCTTCCGGAAGAGGTACACGAATACGAAAAGGAGAGTTACCATCAAGGCAACCACGAGAAATTGACCTAATAGTAACAACGATCGGTTGCCGCCGATGCGGGCTTCTTCTTCGTAGGCCTTCCGCAATGATTCTATTTTTTGAAATATTTCGTTGTTTACGGTAGTCCCACCGGCCACAATGAGTTCGCCGCGCTGTACCATGCCTTTCGTAGTTGAAATGGTTGCCAACGCATCTTCTTCCAATTTCGTGGTGAGCGACTCGTTAAACAGGTAATTCACATTGATATAGTCGCCCAATACATCGACGAACCAGTCTTTTTGTTTTATGGCCGACCGGTTGCCGATCGTTCTCTTCAGGTACTCCAATGCAGTCTCAGTGGTCAATACACTGGCGGTATTCATCTGCTTGGCTACATTGTCGGTAAGTAGCGTGAAATTATAGTTCGTACGGTCTACCTGGAACTTGTTGTTGAGCGCGATGATTCCCCGCCTATATATCTCAGTAAGCAATTGCTCGCCTACCTGCTCATAAACGGCTTGGTTTTCGTTGAGCGTATCCAACCCCCCGGCTTGCCATTTCTCTGGCAGGTCTGTTTCGAACCTAGCGAGTTGCTGTTCGGCTACCTGCACGTGGTGATCGTAGACGGGATACACCGACTTGAGCACATTTTCGCGGTCTTTCTCAAGCTCTGCCTGTGTTTTCAATACAGCGAAGTTGTAAGGCGAAACCAAATCTTCGTGCATCCAAACCTTTCCCTTTTCGTATTCGTACCTGAATCGGGGTTGCTTTGGCAAAAGCATGGAAATCAGTATGATACTTAGTAGTATCATCCCATACTTCAGTAGATAGGAATAACTTCCCTTGGTGTCTGTCGACTTATATCTGATCTTTAATCTTGCCACATCCAGCGCATTAGGTAACAAACATACAGGTCCAACAACAGGGGATGGTACGTGGCAAAGGTAACAAAACGGCTCCAAAAGCCGCCAACGCCAAGTAGATAGTTTTTTTAATGATATGTTAAACCGACGGTAACGGTAAGTTATTGGTCGGGAGGTACCTTTCCAGTCGGAACACAAAAATTGTATCATGACAACATCGAACATTGAGATTACCGACAGTGCGTACCTGATTACCTTGGCCAAATCTGAGTTTGACTACCGGCAAGTAAGGCAATTGCTGAATATCCTATTCGCCGGGCGGCTGCCAGACAGCCAGTCGCCCCCCCGGGAGGAGGCAGCTGGTATACGCTCCCATGAGTTGGCTGAACGTTTTGACTCCCTTGCCGATAAGTAAATTTACGTTGCCTAAAAGTGCATTGTTTTGAATTTCAAAAATCAATCGGTATACTTGTGATGCGGTTATTCCGATTTATGCGCTTCCAATTAGAACGAAAATAGCATCACCCATATGGGTAAGGGCAAACCTGAAAATTCCAACCGAGCCGTACAGCACCTCCGAATAGGCAGTAAACTATTGGAACTGGCTATCATGTTGCTGTTGATTGCGGCTGCCGGATTTTCTCTCAGGGCACAGCAACCGGATATGTTACCCGTTTTACAGGAGCAGCTGGCGAACCATCAAGCAGCCCATCCAAACAGCAATCTCTACCTGCACTTAGACAAGACAACATACACACCCGAAGAGACGGTTTGGTTCAAGGCTTATTTACTGGGAGATACTTCGCTAAAAGCAGAGGTGCTGTATGTGCGAATCGTTGATGGCGAGCGGAATGAGGTTTCTAGTGCCCAATTTCCGATTTATGATATCCGGGCGCACGGGAACATTGCATTGTCCAAACCCGGAAAGGCCACGCGTTATGTGAACGGCAAGTATATTGTTGAGCCTACGCTTATAGATGGCCATTATATGCTATACGCTTACACGGATCGTATGGTAGCGGTGGGAGATACCAACGTATTCGCTCAACCCCTCCGGATCGGTCGTGTTACCGGCAGGCGGCTGGAAGCAACGGCGTCAGTAATCGATACCGCCATGCTGTATGGGGGAGGACAGGTGCAAGTGAAGGTAAACCTCACCGAGAATAGCAGCTTCGCCGAAGCTGTCAAAGGCGAATACCAGTTGCTGGCCGGCGGTGAAGAACTGAAGTACGGCAGACTGACCACCAATATATTCGGCGAAGCGTTCGTGAACTTTACCTATCCCAATCTGGCCGACCATGAATCGCTGAACGTGAAGCTGCTCTTCACGAAGGGCAATGATTACGCGGAGCTGGCGTTGAACCTGCCGCACCGGGGTAATCCTGTGACGGTGAATTGCCTTCCCGAAGGCGGCAGACCTGTGCCGGGCGGGCGTGTCGCCATCGAGGTGCTGGATATCGTCGGTAACCCGGTCCAGACCTCCGTGCGGGTGATGGATGGAGACAGCACCGTTGCCTGCGTTGCTACCGGTGCACAGGGCATGGCCACGGTTCAACTCCCGCATGTGGCAGGTGTACGGTATACGGTAAAGACATTGGATGGCCGCGGACAGACAACGCTTGACGTCCCACCAGCCGCTCGGCTTGAAGGCTTCAGCCTGAAGCTGAGCCAGGACAGCACGGGCAGCAGGGCCATGGTACGGAATTATGGACGGGACAGCACCGCCTTGTTGGTATTGCGCACCAACAGCGGAATCCTGTGGAGCACCCAACAGGAAATCCTTCCGGGCGATTCGGTGATGGTCATCGTTCCCGTGAGCAAATACCCAAAGGACGTGCTGAATTTGGCGGTGTTCGACAGGGATGGGACACCACAGGCCGAGCGGCTTTTTCTGAATAGGGCCGACGAACCCTATAGGGTTACGATGACGACCGATCGACAGGAATATGGAACGCACCAGAAAGTAACGGTCAGCATTCGTGCAACGGATGCATCAGGGAATCCGGTTGTTGCCAACTTTTCCGTGGCGGCAACCGACAGGAACCGAAATGATAGCCTCGTTTTTCGCAACATTTTGCAGCAGCGTTATCATAATGACTTTGTCCCGCAAGTTCAATATCGGTTGTTTTCAATGGAAAAAAAAATTGACTACGATCAGGTGCTGTTGGGGCGTAGCTGGTACGGGAAGCGTTGGGAAAGCATGCCTACGTATTCTCCAACCAGTATATCCAACCACTTTCCTGTAGCCGGAACCACGGGGATCATTGCCTCGCGCAATAAGAAAAAAATCCAGGAAATTAACATCCGCTCCTTAAAGCCCGCCAATGAAGTTCTTTTGTCGCTCGTCGGAAAGAATAAGAGAAACGACGCGAGAGAGGATAAATATAAGTATGTATCGGTAAACGTTGACGCTGACGGCACTTTCTTTATCCCGGCGTCGCAACTGCACGCTTTTCGGGATGCGCCTTGGGTTCTTGATATTTATAAGGGAGACTCGAAAGAAAATAACTACTTAGTCAGGTGGATAGATGATGATATTGGCTACGACAGTCTGGTCGCCTCCAAACCGTGGTTGTCACCGGAAGTCCATGTTGATGTAAGGGGCGAAAGTCCGAAAATCGCATCTGCTTTTAGTTTTAATGAGATCAATCTTCTGGAAGAAGTAGTTATCGGTGCACGGGAAGTTACCCCCAGACGACTGAAAGCAGATTGCAAGGATATGATCTGCGAACTTTGCAACTACCTCAATTGTCCGGCACGTCCTGCATATAGACCTACAAAAGGCAGGATTTATGATTATAGCCTGAATAAAGTTTCGGGTATTGATTTAGCGTCTGAGAATAAAGTCATCTACCTCGGCTGCGGCCGTTACCGAGACATCAACTATATCAAAAATATCACCATCCCGGAGGAATTCCCGTTGCCGGATTATGGAACCTATCCCACCACCGAGCTGGATATGCGCTCCACTGTTTACTGGAACCCGAATGTGTATACGGATGCTGACGGCACGGCCACGTTCAGCTTCTTCACATCGGATGTGACGGGCGAGTTCGAGATCGTTGTGCAGGGGCTGGTGGAATCGACGTTGAGACCACTGATGGGAACCGGAGGATTTAACGTGGTCAATCGATGAGTCGCGCGATAACTAATAGGACTCCGATGAGATTGGTCTTCATGATAGTTGCCGGTTTGCTTTCTTGGGCCAATCTGCTTTCGCAACCAGCGAAAAATAGGATTCAAGATGAGCCGCATGGCCGGCTATTACTTTACATCTCCACAGATAAGGTGCAGTACGTGCCAACAGAAACGATTTGGTTTGTAGGTTATGTTCTGGAAACCCAGTCCAACGACGATGGTTTAAAAGCAGATATCCTCTCCGTGGCGTTGGTCCGCGAAGATGATGGGTATGTGCAACTTCATAAAGACTATCTGATCGATAATGATATCTGTTCAGGGAGTCTCACATTGCCCGACACATTGGCTGACGGCGCCTACGTACTAATGGCCTATACCAATATTGTAGACAGCGATGAAAGACCTGTACATTTTTATCGTACACCGATAACGGTGTTGCGGAATGAGCCTACTGTCATCCACACCGATTTGCATCTGCTTGCTGATCGGTCTGATAAGGATACGCTTTATGTGCATGCCAAGGTTTTTTTCCCGGGGACGATTACTTTCAATGACCGGCATAAAGCGGTGATCGGTTACCACGTTCAGGGTAGTCAGCAGCGCAAGGTAGGCGTTGACGTCATCGGCGAAGCGGTACTTCCCGTCCCCGTACAGGATGTGCGTGGGTCAGACCACGTGTTGCAAAGGATGTGCTGAGCTTGGCGGTATTCGACAGGGACGGAGCTCCACTGGCTGAGCGGCTATTCCTGAATAGGACCGACGAAACCTATCAGGTTAAGATAACAACCGATCGACAGCAATACGGGACGCACCAGAGAGTGACCGTTAGCCTTAGTGCAACGGATGCATCGGGGAATCCCGTGGTGGCCAACTTTTCCGTGGCGGCGAGCGAGAAGAACCGAAAAGACAGCCTCGTTTTCCGTAACATCTTGCAGCAACGGTATTATGGACCATTTGCAAAGTCCGTTAGCGATTGGCTGATTTCTGCCAGGTCGGCAACTATTTTAGACCGTTTGTTGTTAAGTAATGAATGGCCGCGGAGCCGACGGAGAAGTGGCATGGTTTATCCACCTAGCGGATTATCCGCGCACTTATCGAACGCGGACGGGGTTGTTGGGATTGTGCCGTCAACAGTTAGAAAAATAGAGCTACGGTCTTTTCAAGGATTCAAGGTTGAAAAGAACAGCGTACGTCGAATAGTTAAGACGATGACTATCGAAGTGGATCGTAAGAGCCAAAGTTTCTTTGTGCCGGACAGTTTGTTGTTGTCACGAAGAGGACAGGAATGGGAACTCAAAATTCCAACGTCATCAGGTTGGAAATATGAGTATTTGGTTGACTGGGAGAATCCTGACATCGGCTTTGATCGTACGGTGGTAAGAGGTAAGCAGCTTTACATACCTGAGATTTTACATAGTTTCGCAATCGCAACGCTCCCAGTGGCTCCAGGATTTGATTTCAATGCAATGAATTTATTAGACGAAGTAGTGGTAGGCCGGAAGGAAAAAGCGATATCAAGAACATTGAGAAACACCAAGTGCGCACAATACGAGGATCGCATTCATGCGGAATATTTAAAAATGAGAGATCTATCTTACATGGCAGAATCGATGATAGTAAAGGGGAAAACATATACATGGGGTTATAATCCTTACGACGAACCTAAAACCATCATCTGCCTCGGCTGCGGCCGTTACCGCGATATCAACTACATCAAGAACATCACCATCCCGGAAGAGTTCCCGTTGCCGGATTATGAAACCTATCCCACCGCCGAGCTTGACATGCGCTCCACTGTTTACTGGAACCCCAATGTGTATACGGACGCGGATGGTACGGCCATGTTCAGCTTTTTCACATCGGATGTGACCGGCGAGTTCGAGATCGTGGCGCAGGGATTGGTGGAGTCTGATTTACGACCGCTGATAGGAACCGGTAGTTTTAACGTGACCAATCGATGAGGGGCAATAAAAAGGGATTGTTTTTTGGATGCCAGAAATCTATTTCGTTTCTTTGATTGATTCGGTTATTAATCAGGTCATTAACGGACGGCGAGGATGAATTCCAAGATCAGAATCTTTGTAAAACTCGAAAAGGACGGTACCGTTACCATCGAAACACCACGAAAGCTAAGAACATTCTCGGGAAGTTAGTTAACTAAAAACTGAGTTCGCTTATTATTTGTTGCTCAGAATGCCTTGAAAGGGGCATATTCAACTGAGAACGACGACGGAATAGCGGGCTATTTCGAGGAGTTTTCAGGAAGAAGATAGCGGTTTCAAAGTGAAAGACCGACAAAGCTAACCCAATAAACATGCTATGCGGCTTTGCCTTCGCTTGACTTATCCCGATAAGCCTGCACAAAGACGCCCCTTGCCTATCGCTGTTTATTGGATTTCTGAGCCGACAAAGAATAATCGAACTCAGGTTAAAAGCAAGCAACTCACTATAAAATCGTGGCCAACATTCGCTATCTTTGTCAAAAAAAGCGCAATGCCCAAACGTAAACACCTCGTAGCACCTTCCGTATTATCCGCAGACTTCGCCCATCTCTATGATGACATCGCGATGGTTAACCAAAGTGAGGCGGATTGGTTTCACATAGATATCATGGATGGAGTGTTCGTGCCCAATATTTCGTTTGGGTTCCCCGTACTCGCTTCCATTGCGCATTACGCCAAAAAGCCGCTCGATGTGCACCTCATGATCGTGGATCCCGATCGGTACATCGAACAATTCCATGCGATGGGGGCCGATAACATCACGGTACATGCCGAAGCATGCACCCACCTGAACCGCACGGTACAATCTATCCAGGAGCTGGGGTGTACCGCGGGCGTTGCCATCAATCCCGCCACGCCGGTATCGCAACTGCATGAAATCGTGGAAGATGTGGATATGATCTTGCTTATGTCGGTCAACCCCGGCTTCGGTGGCCAGAATTTCATCGAATCAACTTACCGGAAAATACGGGAATTGCGGGCGATGGCGGCAGGTCGGAATGATAGCTTGCTCATTGAGATAGATGGTGGCATAAGCAATCATAACGCATTGGCCCTACTCAAGGCAGGTGCCGATGTGCTGGTGGCAGGAAATTCCATTTTTTCCGATAAGAACCCTGCACATGCCATTTCCGAGCTGAAACGGATCACGCCGGATTTGATTTCGGCATGACGGCATGCCATCGTGACGTCCTGCAGTTTAGAACATTTCCAAATTAATTGGCCGTACTGCCAACCCTCCCAAAGCGATCTTTTTTTCGTAAATTCGCAGCAATTAAGGAATTAGGGTGCCTGATCATCCGTTATTGATTTCTTGCGTTTCTTTAATAACTGTTTTTTATACGATAGATGGCATTTGATATTGACATGATTAAAAAGGTCTACGCCCAGTACGGGGAGCGGATTGCCGCCGCCCGTAAGGTGGTAGATAGGCCTTTGACATTGACCGAGAAGATTTTATACACCCACCTATGGGATGGGAACGCTGTACAAGCGTATGAGCGCGGCGCTTCGTATGTGGATTTTGCGCCCGATCGGGTGGCCATGCAGGATGCTACAGCCCAGATGGCCTTGTTGCAGTTCATGCAGGCTGGTCGTCCACGGGTAGCCGTACCGTCTACAGTGCATTGCGATCACTTGATCCGTGCCAAAGAAGGCGCTGAGAAAGATTTGGCGGTAGCTACTACGGAAAGCAGGGAGGTGTTTGATTTCCTTGCATCGGTATCCAACAAATACGGCATCGGCTTCTGGAAGCCCGGTGCGGGCATCATCCACCAAGTGGTGCTTGAAAACTACGCATTCCCCGGTGGCATGATGATCGGTACCGATTCGCACACCGTTAATGCGGGCGGCTTGGGTATGCTCGCCATCGGCGTGGGCGGTGCGGATGCCTGCGACGTAATGGCGGGATTGCCGTGGGAGCTCAAGTTCCCCAAACTCATTGGCGTAAAGTTGACCGGTAAGCTCAACGGTTGGACCGCACCTAAGGACGTTATCCTAAAGGTAGCCGGTATCCTTACCGTGAAGGGCGGTACGGGGTGCATCGTGGAGTACTTCGGCGAAGGTGCCCAGTCGATGTCGTGTACTGGTAAAGGGACTATCTGCAATATGGGCGCGGAAATCGGTGCCACTACATCAACCTTCGGTTACGACGAGTCGATGGAACGTTACTTGCGGGCAACCAACCGCGCAGACGTGGCGGATGCCGCTAATGCCGTGAAGGAGCACCTTACCGCAGATCCCGAAGTATATGCCGATCCGGAACGCTATTTCGATCAGGTGATCGAGATCAACCTGTCTGATTTGGAACCCCACCTGAATGGCCCATTTACACCGGACCTGGCAACGCCGGTATCGAAGATGAAAGAAGAGGCCGCAAAAAATGGCTGGCCATTGAAAGTGGAGTGGGGGCTCATCGGGTCTTGCACCAACTCCTCATACGAGGACCTTTCGCGTGCAGCTTCCATTGCCAAACAGGCAGTAGACAAAGGATTGGCCACAAAAGCCGAATTTGGTATCAACCCGGGTTCGGAACAGGTACGGTATACCGCCGAGCGGGACGGCCTGCTAGATACATTTACCGACCTGGATGCCACGATATTCACCAATGCCTGCGGGCCGTGTATCGGTATGTGGGCCCGCGTGGGTGCGGAAAAGGCCGAGAAAAATACCATCGTGCACTCATTCAACCGTAATTTTGCGAAACGGGCCGATGGAAATCCCAATACGTATGCATTCGTGGCGTCACCCGAATTGGTGGCCGCCATTGCGATTTCGGGCGACCTGTCGTTCAACCCGATTACCGACACCCTGGTCAATAATCGGGGAGAGGCCGTGAAGTTGGATCCGCCGGTAGGTGATGAGCTCCCGCAGAAAGGATTTGATGTGGAGGATGCGGGCTACCAGGCCCCTGCAGCGGATGGAAGCGATGTGGTCGTGGCGGTTTCGCCAACTTCCGACCGTTTGCAATTGCTCGATCCGTTTGCGGCATGGGAAGGGACCGATCTTACGGGCTTGAAACTACTCATCAAAGCGAAAGGTAAGTGTACCACCGACCACATATCCATGGCGGGCCCCTGGCTTAAATACCGTGGCCACCTCGACAACATATCCAATAACCTGCTTATCGGTGCGGTTAACTTTTTCAATGAGCAGACGGATTCGGTAAAGAACCAGTTGACCGGCGAATACGGTGCCGTGCCAGCGACCCAACGAAGCTATAAAGCTGCGGGAATAGGCACGATTGTGGTTGGCGATGAAAATTACGGTGAAGGTTCATCGCGCGAGCATGCTGCCATGGAACCCCGCCACCTCGGCGTCCGTGCGGTGCTGGTCAAATCGTTTGCGCGTATCCACGAGACCAACCTGAAGAAGCAGGGGATGCTGGCCTTGACATTTGCCGACAAAGCAGATTACGACAAGATCCAAGAGGATGATACGTTTGATGTCGTCGGATTGACGGCCTTTGCACCGGATATGCCACTGACGCTAGTGGCGCGCCATGCAGACGGTACCGTTGACCACATCCAGGTGAACCACAGTTATAACGCCCAGCAGATTGGCTGGTTTAAGGCGGGCGGTGCACTGAACATCATTCGCCAGGGTCAGGCCACGGCGTAAGCAAGAGCTAACTAAACTAAGCAAAAGCCGTTTCCGGAATGACCCGGAACGGCTTTTTTAATGCCATCATGTGGGTTTTATTGCGAATGAGGGCAACTTTTGTTAAGTTTGTTGTTTGGCATGCCGATGTTGAATTTAAACAAAACACAACGGCGCAAACTGAGCATTTTTGCGAAGTGCGTTATCTTTTCCTTTTTGGCCTGGGCGCTTTTTGCCTTATCCAGCAATTACGTATATACCGTCAAAGCGGGTATGCAGTACGTAAATGCACCGGATAACCGGGCCTTCCACCCGCTGCAATCGGATACGGTAAGTGTACGGTTGGAAGCCAATGGCTGGCAGCTGCTGTTTTCGACCTTCCAATCGGCAACCGAAACAATACAGGTGGATCTGAGCGGCCTCCGCAGCCGCAATTGGGTGGTGTTTGCCAACCAATTGGGGTTCATTAACCGGCAGTTCCCGGCCAATAAGCAGGTGATTTCCGTATCGCCGGATACACTGTATTTTGATTTTTCGAAACAGACGGAGCGTAAAGTGCCGGTAAGGGCGTTACATCGCCTTCAATTCCAGAAGCAATATGATATTATTGATAAACTGCGTATATCGCCCGAATATGTGACGATAACCGGTCCGCTTGACGATGTTGTGCAAATTGAACAATGGGAAACCGATACCATCCGCGCAGCCAGCGTCAACGGCGACCTCCATACGGTTGTCCAGCTGAAACATAACCAGCGTGCCAATATCAGCGTATACCCTACATCCGTGACGGTGGACATCCCAGTGGGGGAAGTCACCGAGAAGACGCTGGATGTACCGCTGAAAGTCGAAAATGGCAGGCAGTTCAGTTCGGTGAAGCTGCTTCCCGGCAAGGTACGGCTTACCGTGATGGTTTCCTTGAAAGATTTCGCCAAGGTGACTGCGGGTACGTTCGAGGCGGTGGTAAACATGGATGATTGGGTAGAGAATGGCGTCAAGAACCTGCCGGTCATCGTTACACAGCTTCCGGATTATTGCAAGTTGGTGAAGGTGGAACCACAGAATGTCGATTTTTTTGTTCGCAAATAACGGTTTTAATGGGAGTACGGATGCCAGTAAAAGTAGGAGTTACCGGCGGGATCGGTAGCGGAAAGTCCATCGTTTGCAGGATATTCCAAACGTTGGGGATACCTGTTTTTGATGCGGATAGCGAAGCAAAGCGGCTCATGGCTACCGATGCGGGCCTTGTTGCCGCGATACGTGCCGAATTTGGCGATGGGGCCTATCACAACGACGGCACGGTAAACCGCGGATACCTGGCCGATCAGGTGTTCAACGATGCACCGCGCCTGCAAATATTGAATGGGTTGGTACACCCCGTAGCCATACGGGCCGGTGAAGAGTGGGCCGATAGCCAAGATGCTCCCTATACCATTAAGGAAGCAGCCTTGCTGTTCGAAAGCGGCTCGTTTAAGTTGAACGACTATACCGTTTTGGTGACCGCCCCCGAGGCGATACGGTTGGCACGGGTGGTGAAGCGGGATGGGATCAGCCCCGAGCAGGTACGGGCGCGTATGCAACGGCAATGGCCGGACGAGGAAAAGGCACGGCGCGCCGATTTCACCATCGTGAACGATGGCGTGCAGGCGATACTGCCGCAGGTGCTGGAACTTGACCGCCTTTTTCGCTCAAAGCAACTATAATGGGCGTTATCTTACCGGATTTCCTTGTTCAGCGTGCAGAGGGGTACTATTGCAAGTATGGCGATTTCTTCATCGATCCGATGCTACCCGTGCACCGCGCGGTGGTAACCCATGCCCACGCCGACCATGCAAGCCGCGATCAGGACACTGTATATTGTACGGCGCCCACGGCACGTTTCATGCAGTATCGGTATCGCCGGCAGGCTGCCCGCAATTTTGTCGAGCTGCTTTTTCATCAGCCTTTTTCCATTGGTGGCGTTACCCTCCGTTTCATCCCTGCCGGCCACATGTTGGGGTCGGCCCAAGTGGTGATGGTGCACCAGGGGGTTACTTATTTGTTTACGGGCGATTATAAACGGCAGGTGGATGATACCTGCGAACCGTTGGAGACCGTGGAAGCCGATGTGTTGATTACGGAAAGCACATTTGCCAATCCGCAGGTATCGCATCCCGACCCCGTAGCGGAGATATCGAAGATAAAGGATATACCCCACCACGTAATGATTGGCACCTACGCGTTGGGGAAGGCACAGCGGCTTACCGCGTTGCTGAATGCGTATTGCCCGGATAGGCGCGTGTGGGTACACCATGGGATATTGCCGTTTCACCGGCTATATGACGAAATGGGCGTGCCGAATTTGCGCTACGAACCCTATGATCGGCGGGTACTGAAGAATAGCGCCGGCCACCATGTATACCTGGTGCCACCCATCGCGTTCAACAGCTATTACCGCGCAATCCCCTTTGTCCGGATGTTTGCATCGGGATGGGAACGCCTACAACGGCGGAATGACCTATCGCTGTACATTTCCGACCATGTGGACTGGAACGATATTTTGCAGTACATCGCTGCCGTAAGGCCCCGCGAAATCTGGACCGTGCACGGCGATGGCAGGTACTTGGCCAGCCATTTTGCCGGTTCGATAGCTGTCAAGGCAATTGGCTGATATAAAAAAGGACGGGCGGCTTCCAAAGTTTAGAAGCCGCCCGTCCGCCCGGTTCAATCGCTTGCGTTTGCTATTTCTCCCACCATACCTTGGTCATCACGTCGTCGCCACCGATCCTTTCGGCCGCCGTCTGGTAATTTTGGGGGTTGAAACGCCGCACGTCATTATGGTACATAAAGCGGGTTGGCATCACGCCATCGTGTAGCATATATTCCGTGGTCGGTAAAACGGGGAACCCCGTCCGTCGGTACTCGAACCACTGTTGGTAATCGTTGAAGAAGAGCCCGAGGTATTTTTGTGTCATGATTTGCTCCAACGTGCCGTCGAATGCGGCAGCTTCGTTTTCAAAATAGTTTGCGGGCACTGCACCGCCGTTCCACTGCGTAATCGCTGCCGTAACCGCCCGTTCATAAGCCGACTTTGCAGCTTCCAAATCACCGAAATGCAACGCTACCTCGGCTTTGATAAATTCCACTTCTGCATAACCCATGATAACTTCCTTTATCGGCGTGCCGATATTATCGTAAATCATCACATTGCCGTTGGGTGTGCTGGGATTGTAATTGAATTGGGAGGCATCGCCGGAGTGGGCGCTCGGGATACCGACATAGCCGACCTGTTGTATCGTCCCATCTACCAACCGGGTGGCCTGCGTCATGAACAACGGGCGCCGGGGGTCGTTGAGGTCGTTCAATAAATCAACGAAGAACGAGGACATCGCTTCAAAATTGACGTAATCCTGCCGGCGTGCCCACGCATAATTGTAAGGCGGGTTGCCGGTGATTGTCACCAATGCTGCCTCTGCGTTGCTTGTGAATATGGGATAGCCGTCCGGATTATCGATGATCTGCTTGATCCGGTTATAGCTGTCGAACTCAGAGCGCTTGGAAAGCCTTAGCAGCAAGCGCATCAGCAACGAATTGTTGAACTTTCTCCATTTCGCTTTATCATTTGCATACAGCAGGTCTTCGCCTTCCATGATGCCCGTACCCGAGTAGATCGTGTTCGCCGCTTCGAGATTGGCTATCAGCTGGGTATAGATTTCCTCCTGAGTGTCAAATTTCGGCTGGTTAACGCCCTCTTCGGCGAGGAGGGCCTCACTGAATGGAACATCGCCGAAGCTGTCGGTGAGAATCCCCATGATGTAGGCCTGCAAGGTGAAAGCGACGGCCTGGTACATCGGTTGGTCATACGTCACCGCGGCTTCCTGCATTTCCCGGATGTTCCGTAGCCATCGGTAGCAGGTATTCCAGGTGCCATTTCCGGCTGTTTCGGTCACGTCGTACCGATGGGTGCCCAGCGCTACGCTCGGATTGGGCAAGCCTACCTGCATGATCTGCCAAGTGAAATCGTAGCTGCGCACGGTAAAATATGTGCTCATGCCATAGATGGTGGGCGTAAGCAAACTGCCCGGGGTGACTTTGTCAATCCGGTTGGGGTCGATATTCAGTTCTTCGAAGTTCTTGGTACATGAGAGGGTACTTAACATGATAAGCGCTCCAAGTACCTGATATAGTTTCTTTTTCATCGTATTCGATTTTACAGCTGTTCGATGGATTATAGGGTTAATCGGAGGTTCAACCCCCAGGTCCGGGTGGAGGGCATCTGTCCCATTTCCACACCGGGCATGATAGATGCGCCGTTGAGCGCTGCGGTTTCGGGGTCAAACATGGGGAAATCCGAAATCATGGCGAGATCCCTGCCGTAAACGGCCACGCTCGCTCCAGCTAACCTTATCTTTGTCGTTAGGCTTCGTGGCAACGTGTACTCCAGCCGGACCTCCCTTAGTTTTAGGAACGACGCGTCAAAGCTATTGGTCTCTACATTCGCCCTCCGATAATAATCGGCATACCAGGTTTGGATGGGTACTTCCTTCGTGTTTGGCGAATAACTGCCATCGGCATGCTGCACTACGCCGTCGCCCACGACGGTCATTGTTTCGCGTCCATGGAGAGTGTGGCTCAACTTGCCCTGTTCGGTCATTTTATGGTGGGTCTGGGAATATACCAGTCCACCGTACTGCCCGTCGATCAGTACGCTCATCCGCCAATTCCGATAGCGGAATTCATTTTGGAAGCCACCGCGCCAATCGGCATACGCATTGCCGATTTTCTGTATATCCGACGGTCGAACGGCCAAGCCTGTTCCTTCGTTAAACACCACTTGTCCATCGTCGTTGCGCACAAGGCCAAACCCATAGAGGTCGCCGGTGGTTCCACCCTTACGGGCGATGATAGAGACCGCTCCGGCCCCGCTCTGCGCCAGGATCTGCTCCTCATTTTCAATGTCGGCACTCAATTCGAGGATGCGATTATCATTTTTGGCCCACGTCACGGTGCTTGTCCACGTGAAATTGTCATTGGCAATGGGTTTCCCGCTTAGCATGACCTCGATACCTCGATTCCGTACTTTGCCGCCATTGATATAGGCATAGCTATAGCCCGTTGTGATATCCAAAGGTACGCGCAACACCTGGTTGACCGTAATATTGTTGTACAGGTTTACATCCGCATTGATGCGGTTTTTGAAGAGCGAAAAGTCCACTCCACCTTCCCAGGAGGTAGAGATCTCCGGTTTTAATTCGGCATTATGCAGGGTCGTCGGCGCGTTGGCCGATCCGGGGAAGTCGATGGATTCATAATATTTCTGCAGTCGATAAGGTTCGGTGTCGTTACCCACCATCGCCCACGAAAGGCGCGCTTTGGCAAACGATATGGCGGCAGGTAACTGGAAGATGTCGCTTAGCACAAAGCTGGAACTGACAGAAGGGTAGAAGTACGACCAGTTTTCGCGGGGCAGGGTAGAGGACCAGTCATTCCTTCCGGTAATATCTACGAAGACCTTATCCTGCCAGGAAAGGTTTACTAGCCCGTAGATACTATGGATCTGCTTTTGATAGATGTTGTTGTTTGCAATCGCAACGTCCAACGCGTTGCTCAACTTGTATATGCCGGGTAGGTTGAGTCCGCGGGCAACGGCGTTGTTGTTCTTTTCCTCTCTATTCATGATGTTCCCGCCGAGCGAGGCGTTGATGTTGAATTGCTGGCCCAATGCATCTTTATACGTCAGCAACAAGTCGCTGTTGGACTCGAAAAAATAAACGTCTTGTTGCTTGTAGTATCCCTTGGGGAAGTTGGCCGTGTCCCAGGGGCGACGGTTTTCGCGTTGGTCCTGACGCAGATTGAGGCCGGAACGGACCATGAGCTCCCATTTCGGGCTAAATGTATAGATACCCTGTAAATTGCCATCTATGTTCGTGTTTTTCAGGCTATTTGTCATCTCATGGGCAATCAGGAACGGATTTTCGATATAGGAGCTGAATGGATGTATTTGGGTAATCTGCTCCTGTCCCTTACGCCAACGCGGTTCATATACAGCCAAGTCGATATTGGGGTTCTGGAAAATCATGAAATACGAGATAGACTGGTTGTTGTAGCCCGTGCCGGGCAAGTTGTCACTGCGTTTGTTTGTATAGGCAAACTTTGCATTGACTTGCAGTTTGTCAGACAGCCGTGCGCTCGTATTGAGCGACGCTACCAGTCGCTCAAAGCCGGTGTTGGGCATGATCCATTCATTTTTGGTATGGGTGAACGAAGCCCTGGCCGAAAAATTATCGGTAGCCCCATCAAAAGCCACGCTGTTCGTAAGCGTCATGCCGTTCCGGAAAAACCCTTTGACATTGTCCTTATAGGGGCGCCATGGCAATCGTTCGGTCGATTGCCCTTCAATCGTCGGGTCATATTGGTAATAGTCCTGGCCATCGAACTTGGGGCCAAATGCACTGGAGGTAGAACCCGTGTTCGGTCCGTCTTCCGATAGTTGGTAAGAATAGTATAGCTCGCCGGCTGCATTCCGGTTGTTGTTTCCTTGCCCGTATTCATATTGCATGTCTGGCCAGCGAAGGATATCGTTGATACTACTGTTCGAATTGATGGTGATACCAACGCCGCCCGTGCGTTTGCTGCCTTTTTTCGTGGTGATGATCAATGCGCCATTTCCAGCACGGCTTCCGTACAGGGCAGTGGCGGCAGCGCCCTTCAGCACCGTTACGGATTCGATGTCGTCCGGATTGATATCTCCCAGCCCGTTGCCAAAATCGATGGGAATATCTTTGTCCCCTCCAACGACCCCCGCGCCGTAGGCGTCGTTCACACCCGAACTGGCTTTGCCATTGATCATCGGGATGCCATCAACCACGATCAGTGCTTCGTTGCCGCCGGCGTCGAACGAGCGATCCCCGCGCAGGTTTATGCGTGTCGTATTCAACGGACCCGACCCCGCCTGTATTAAATTCAAGCCCGCTACTTTGCCCTTCATGGCATCAGACCAGCTGCTCGGCATGGCTTCCGTGAGGTCGTCGCCCTTGACGGTGCTCACTGCATATCCCAACCCTTTGGCCTCCCTTTCGATACCCAATGCCGTGACGACCACTTCGGAGATTTCCGTACTGGATAATTGAAGCGCAACGACCAAATTACGTTCCGATGCTGTAATGGTGACGGTTTGCGTCTCATAGCCGATGAGTGAAAACGTTAAGGTTGTTCCCGATGCGGCGGTAAGTTCAAAACGACCTGCTGCATCGGTGGCGACCAGCGACCGACCGTTGGATCCGATGGATACACCACTGAGTGGCTGGTTGTCTTCCGCATCCTGTACAATGCCCCGCACGGTCAATTGTTGTAAAGCACGGTCGTGCGGAGTTTCATTGGCTTTCGTTTTTTCAATCCCAAGCAATGTGGTCAATGGGAAAATAAGCAGGCACAGTTTGATGCACCAATGCCCAGACAATAAATTGTAGTGTTTTTTCATTTCATTAGCGGGTTTTTATGCTATGTTATTTCACGGTGCAATGATGCCCTTCTATTGTTTAGTCATTGTTAATGGTGGATTACCATAGCATAAAGTTTATAAGCGATTTGTGTATGTTGTCGGATTTGTCTTTACCTCAATTGCCCAACCATAAGAATAGGACAGCTGCCAGTGCCGCCCCCAAAAGAGGACCAATGATAGGTACCCAGGCGTACGTGCCGTCGAATGGCGCTTTGTTTTTCAAGGGCAGCAAAGCATGTACGATACGCGGACCGAGGTCCCTTGCCGGATTGATGGCATAACCGGTAGTACCGCCTAGGGCCAAGCCGATGACCCAGACAACAAACGCCACGGGAAGAGCACCCAATGAACCCAAGCCGATTGGGATGGCTGCATCGGAATCACTGCTGAGCGCCGCATCGGTGAAATAGAAGATGGTGAAAAGAAGAACAAAGGTGCCCACCACCTCGCTGAGGAGGTTTACGGGAAGGTTACGGATGGCCGGTGCCGTACAGAACACGGCCTGCTTTGCTGCGGCATCAGCTGTCGCCCTGAAATGGTCTTGGTATAGCAGCCAGACCATAAATGCGCCTCCCATCGCTCCAATCAATTGGGCGAGTACATAAGATAATGCATCCGCACTGTCGATGTTTCCGGCGATGTACATGGCCAATGTGACCGCGGGGTTGAGGTGGGCACCGCTGTAGGGTCCGGCAATGACCACCCCCACGAATACGCCGAGGGCCCAAGCCGTGGTGATGACAATCCAGCCACTATTGTGGCCCTTCGTGCCTTGGAGTACAACGTTGGCCACTACCCCGCCCCCAAGTAGGATGAGGAAGGCTGTGCCGATGAGTTCTGCGATAAAAGGTGTCATAAGTTAGTCGTTAGTCATTAGTCATTGGTCGTTACACAACTATTTAAATGTTTTTGCGGTTTCCACGGCGCGGTGCCAGCGGCCTACGGCCGAATCGGCGTCATATGTCGGGTCCGGATCGAAAGTCTTATCAATCTGCCATTGGCTTTGGATTTCATCGGGATGCTTCCATAAGCCCACGGCCAAGCCGGCTAAATAGGCGGCACCGATGGCGGTGGTTTCTGTAATCCGCGGCCTCACAACGTTCGCTTGTAGGATGTCCGACTGGAACTGGAGCAGCAGGTTGTTGGCCGTGGCGCCACCGTCTACACGGAGTTCTTTGATGGCGGTTCCGGCATCGGCCTCCATGGCACGCAAGATATCGACGGTCTGGAAGGCAATCCCTTCAAGCGCCGCCCGGGCGATGTGCGCGGCGGTGCTGCCCCGGGTGAGCCCCACGATCGTACCCCGTGCGTAAGGATCCCAGTGGGGGGCTCCCAATCCCGCAAACGCGGGAACCAGATAAACTCCGTCGGTATCGGGCACTTTAGACGCCAGCTCCTCTACGTCGGCCGATTGGCGGATAATTCCCAATCCATCGCGCAACCACTGCACGATAGCCCCACCGATGAAGATGCTTCCTTCCAGGGCATAACTTACCTTGTCGCCAAGTTTCCAGGCGATGGTTGTCACGAGGTTATTGCTCGAAAGCACGGGCTTATCGCCGATATTCATCAGCATGAAGCAGCCGGTGCCGTAGGTGTTTTTGACCATGCCGGGCTTGGTACACAGCTGGCCGAAGAGGGCTGCTTGCTGGTCGCCCGCTATGCCGGCAATCGGGATACGGGCAGCGAGGATATTGGCAGCCGTTTCACCGTACACCTCAGACGAGCTCCGCACGTCGGGAAGTAAGCTGCGGGGTATGTCGAACAGGTCGAGCAGCTCTTCGTCCCAAGTGAGGGTATGGATATTGAACAGCATGGTACGTGAGGCATTGGTCGCGTCGGTAAGGTGCTTATCGCCACCGGTAAGGTTCCATACCAGCCAGGTGTCTATGGTGCCGAAAGCAAGTTCACCGCGTTCCGCTTTCTCACGGGCACCGGGAACATGGTCGAGCAACCAATTGATTTTACTGGCCGAGAAGTAAGCATCGACCAATAACCCTGTTTTATGCTGGATGGTCGCACCATGTCCCTGTTCTTTCAGCGCGTCGCAGTATGCCGCCGTGCGCCGGTCCTGCCATACGATGGCCGGGTGGATCGGCCGGCCGGTCGCCCGTTCCCAGATCACGGTGGTTTCCCGTTGGTTGGTGATGCCGATGGCTGCAATGGACGACGCTTTCAGGCCGGCTTGGGCCACCGCTTCGGTAGCTACCGATAACTGGCTCGACCATATTTCCTGGGCGTCGTGTTCCACCCACCCCGATTGGGGATAATATTGTTTGAACTCCTTTTGTGCAATCGCGACTGGCTGCCCTTCTTTGTTGAAGATAATGGCGCGCGAACTGGTTGTCCCTTGGTCTAATGCTAAGATATATTGGCTCATCATATTGGTTTTTTACAAATCTGCTAATTCGTTATGTTGGTTTTCCGTTTTCAGGGGTGATTTCAAGAGTTGGGAGGTATCCACTGGCAAGCTCCTTATATTGTGCTGTTTGTACGGCCACCCACCCTTCATCCTTTGTGAGCTGCACTGCCATGATGGCGGCGACCTTCGATGCCATTTCCATGGATTTGGCTGCATCTAAAAAGAGTGTCCGGAATCGCCTGGCCAGTACATCTTCCACCGTTCGCGCCATTTCATGCCGTACCGCCCAAACTACCTCTGCGGCTACATGATCGAAATCGGCATGCAGTTTCTCTGCCAGCCGCGGGTCTTCGTCGCAGAGCGCTTGGATAAGCGGTGCATCGCTGCCGTAGACGGCCCAATGGCCGTGTTGCTGCCAGGTCGCGTATCCATGTATCTTTACGGTCTTCGTACGGCATGGACGTGGTTCGAGCCCCGCAACGGTGATGGCTTTATCAACCGTCTCTTCGGCCATTTTGCGATAGGTGGTCCATTTGCCTCCGGTAATAGTGATTAGCCGCGACGTGCCAACGATCAATTTATGGTCGCGTGAGATTTCTTTCGTCGGGCCATCGGATTCCTTGGGTGCCGCAAGTGGTCTTAGTCCGGCGAAGACGCTGAGTACATCCTTGCGTTGAGGCGGGGTGGTGAGGTAATCGGCGGTGGTCTTCAAAATGAAGTCGATTTCTGTGTCCAGTGGCCGTGGTTCCAGGCTATGTGCATCGATCGGTGTATCGGTGGTGCCCAGTAAGACGTGGTTGTGCCACGGCACGCCAAAAAGGACCCGCCCATCGCTCGTTTTCGGAATCATCAGCGCTTCCTCGTTGCTGAGGAATGACCGGTCAACCACGATATGGGTGCCTTGGCTGGGTTTCACCAGCGGTTGATGTTGGGCCACATCTAATTGGAGGATGTCGTCTACGAAAACTCCCGTGGCGTTGATGACCGCCTTGGCGGCGACGTTGAAAAGCATGTTGGTTTCTGCATCGGTGAATGCAAGCCCGTCTACGTTGCCAACATTGTCTTTATGCAAAGCCGTTACTTTGCAATAATTAAGTACGGCGGCCCCGTTTGCCGCTGCGGTTTGTGCCAGGTTGATGGCCAACCGCGCATCATCGAATTGGCCGTCGAGGTAACGTACGCCGCCCTTGAGACCGGAGGTTCTTATCCCCGGGAAATGCCCGCTTATTTCTTTCTTCGATACGAAGGAAGATTTCCCGATACGGAATTTCCCGGCCAGCCAATCGTAGAGTTTCAGTCCGATGAGGTATTTCCATTTGCTGAAATAGGAATAACATGGGATAATGAATGATTGCGCCCGCGCAAGATGGGGGGCATTGCGGAAAATCAGCCCGCGTTCATGCAGGGCGCTATACACCAACTTCACGTCGCCCATGGCGAGGTAACGAACACCCCCGTGCACCAATTTGGTGCTTCGACTAGAGGTGCCTTTTGCGAAATCGTGTTGTTCAAGCAATAACGTTTTATACCCCCTTGAGGCGGCATCCACAGCGATTCCGAGTCCGGTCGCGCCACCACCGATGATGACGAGGTCCCACAAAGGCGTTATGCCGACTTGATGTAGCGCAGATGTGCGGTCTAATGGGAGGGTATGCATTTACAGGGTTAAAAAGAAATATATGGTAAGTATATGAAGTTAATTATTTCGATTACAAACCTAAATAAACCTTTATATAAAACAAAGTGAAATAATAAAATATTATTCGAAAGTAAATGAAATGGTTTAATCCTAATTAATTCTAGAAATATATGCCGCTAAATATGTATATTCGCCACCATACAACCGGGAATATGAATTACGTCGAGCGCCATCAATTTATTATGAGCAAGTTGCAACAGAATGGCTCGGTCAGTGTGTTGGATTTATGCAAGTTGTTGGACGTTTCGTCTGTTACAATACGAAAGGATTTGAAGCTCCTGGAGGATCGCCAATTGCTTTTCCGTACCCACGGAGGGGCCACGTTGATTAATCCATACACTGCCGATCGGACAGTGTTTGAAAAGGAGCGGATACAGGCCACCGAGAAGGTCATGATCGCGAAGGAAGCCGCTTCGATGATTGCCGATAACGATTCGATCATCATCGCCTCGGGAACGACCGTGCAAGCGATGGCCAAGGAAATCCAGCCGACAGGTAACCTGACCGTGGTAACATCTGCATTGAATGTGGCTGTGCAGCTAATCAAGCATCCCAATATTGAGATATTACAGTTAGGGGGGATTCTTCGGAAAAGTTCTACCTCGGTAGCTGGACTTTATGCAGAACAGATACTTTCAGATTTCTTCTGCAGCAAGCTTTTCTTGGGTGTAGACGGCATCGATCTTGAGTTTGGCCTTACAACCACCAATGCACAGGAAGCCCACCTCAACCGTAAGATGATGGAGGTCTCTCAGAAAGTGATTGTACTCGCCGATTCGACGAAATTCGGAAAGCGGGGGTTCGGCAAGATCTGCGGTATTGAGGAAGTTGATCGCATCATCACCGATCGAGGCATATCGCCGCACACGGTAAAGGCACTGGAGCGCATGGGGGTAAAGGTTACCGTGGTTTAGCGTACAGCCTGCCGATGTTGTATTGCAACGTGAATTGTTGTTGATTGTCTATCGCCCCCGGGGTAAAGTGGAGGCTGAGTGTGAGTTTGCTTTCCAACCCCTTGTATTGCAGTGGTTTCCATCCTAATTCGAGCCTGTCGTAGCGGTCGGCCGTATAGAACCGATCGCCGAATACGATGGCCATCGGTTCGCCGGAATAAAATGTATTGGCAATGAATATTTTCCGGTACTCCGCGTATACGTCACTGATGAAACCTTTGGGTATACGCCAGTCGTAGACACCCCGTAGCCGATCAAATGCGACCAAACCACCGGCACTGATATCCAGTGAATCAAGGAAAGAAACGGCCGAAAGGTCGATTCCCAGCTTGGCCATGGCTGCACCATTATCTCGTATCGGCATCGCATCTTCGGCGGTGCCATTCCTTGTCCCGGCGTTATGCCATAGCGTGGCGCCGTGCGAAAAGTAGGCCAGTCCCATACCCGCCCGGCCCGAAATACCGGCGATAAATTGCTCCCGATCCTTTTCCGTCTGCCTGCTGGTCCAGTCGATCCATATCTGCTGGTGGAATGTGTTGCCTCCGAAGCGGTACAGCAGGCCCTCTATATTGGGGTGGTAATAGGCAAGCGTATCATTCAATAGGGCACGGTGGTACCCCGAAAGCAATTCGTTGCGTGGAAACATGCCGATGTAGAAATCGTGGCCCGACCGTTTGTAATTGTAATAGACCGTGGGTAATAACTGCCTCGCATTCGCTTCTGTTGAGCCGAACTCGTGCAATAGATTGATGCCCCCATGCAGAAAATGGGTGCTATCCAAAATCAAGCGTACTTCTGGTGCGATACGTACGCCAAGGATGGTCTGCGAATACCCTCCGGATTTCGCATATTCGCGGTTATCAGCAAACCCGTGGAAGCGGACATTCCACCCAATATCCTGCGCAAGCGCGGACACAAAGGCCAGCAGCGCAAGGAATAGGGTAGGCAGGCAGCGGGCAGCAGTCATGATCAACGCTCAGGTGCCGCACCTTAGACTTCCAGCAGTAACCGGGCAGGGTCCTCAAGCAACTGTTTCACACGTACAAGGAAACTTACCGACTCGCGGCCATCGATGATGCGGTGATCGTATGATAGGGCGATATACATCATGGGGCGTATGACCACCTGTCCGTTTTCGGCAACCGGACGCTCAAGGATGTTGTGCATGCCGAGGATGGCCGATTGGGGTGCATTGATGATGGGTGTAGACATCATCGAACCGAATACGCCACCATTGGTGATGGTAAACGTGCCCCCGGTCATTTCTTCGATGGTCAGCTTGCTCTCGCGCGCTTTGGTGGCCAGTTCGATAACCGCTTTTTCGATCTCGTGGAGCGACAATGACTCGGCATTGCGGATGACGGGCACCACAAGTCCTTTGGGCGCCGATACGGCGATGGAAACATCCACGAAATCGCTGTATACGATTTCATCGTTCTCAATACGGGCATTTACGGCGGGCCATTCTTTCAAAGCGGTGCATACCGCTTTGGTGAAGAACGACATGAACCCTAACCCTACGCCGTGTTTCTCTTTGAAGGTTTCTTTATACTTGGCGCGGAGATCCATGATGGGTTTCATGTTCACTTCGTTGAAGGTAGTGAGCATGGCGGTTTCATTTTTTACCGTTACCAGTCGTTTAGCGATGGTTTTCCGCAGCGACGACATCTTTTCCCGACGCTCGTCGCGCGCACCGCGCACCGTGGTGATGGCCGCCGCAGGTGCCGCTGGCTTCACTTTTTCAACAGCGGGTTCCGCTTGTCGGACCTCCGCTTTCTCGGCATCCTCTTTCGTGATCCGTCCGTCTTTGCCGGTTCCGGTTACAGAGGAGGGGTCGAGGCCCTTTTCCCGAAGGATCTTGGCTGCGGCCGGTGAAGCCGTTCCACTGGCGTAGGTCGTTGCACCGCCCGCTTCCTGGGCCGCGGCCGGCTTGGCGCTGGCTGGGGGCGCAGCTGCGGCCTTATCAGCGTTGGTATCCTTGGTTTCGCCTCCGTTTGCGGGTGCTGTCCCTTCTTCAATGGTTGCCACCACGGCGCCGATTTCCAAGGTATCGCCTTCTTGGGCCACGGTGCGCAGAATCCCCGCCTTTTCGGCAGGTAATTCAAAGGTTGCCTTATCCGATTCCAGTTCGGCGATGGTCTCATCCATCTCCACGTAATCACCGTCTTGTTTAATCCATTGTGATAAAGTGACTTCCGAAATGGACTCACCTACGGTCGGTACTTTTATTTCTAAACTCATATACGACTGTTTTATTTCTCGGTTAATCTACTTTGGCCGCGGTTTTTACACTTCTTTTTACCTTTTCTTTCACTTCGGTACCTGCCTTGTCTTCAAATGCACGGCCCACCACGGCGAGTTGCTGGGCGATGTGCTGTTTGGCATATCCGGTAGCCGTACTGCTGCTTTCCTTGCGGGATACAACATCCAGCGTAATATTCCGGTTCCTGAACTTGCGGCAGATATAGGGCCAGGCACCCATGTTTTCCGGTTCTTCCTGCACCCACAGGAACTCATCGGCATTTTTGTATTTATTGCGTATGGTGCGAAGTTTGTCCATGGGGGTAGGGTAGAGCTGCTCTACCCGGACCACCGCCACCTCTTTTCGCTGGTCGACCTGTTGTTTTTCGAGCAGATCATAATAGATTTTGCCCGAGCAGAACAGCACGCGTTTCACGTCGGCAGATTTGACATAGCTATCGTCGATTACTTCCTGGAACTGCGATTTGCCGATAAACTCACTGAGGTTACTCACCACTTTGGGGTGGCGGAGCAGGCTCTTGGGTGTGAAGACAACCAACGGTTTGCGGTAGTCGCGTTTGAGCTGGCGGCGCAGTACATGGAAGAAATTGGCCGGCGTTGTGCAGTTGACGATTTGCATGTTGTTTTCGGCACATAGCTCCAGAAAACGCTCTATCCGTGCCGAAGAGTGCTCGGGTCCCTGACCTTCCAGGCCATGGGGGAGTAACATGACCAGGTTGTTGGAACGCCGCCACTTGGTTTCTGCACTCGAAATATATTGGTCTACGATAATCTGCGCACCGTTGTAAAAATCGCCGAACTGGGCTTCCCATATCGTCAACGATTGGGGATTCGCCAAGGCGTACCCGTATTCGAAGCCCAGTACGCCGTATTCGGACAGGTGTGAATTGTAGATGTTGAAACGTTCGCCACCCGGGATCTGCTGTAACGGGATATACTCTTCTTCGGAATCTTCCAAGGTAAGCACCGCATGGCGGTGTGAAAATGTGCCGCGCTCTACATCCTGGCCACTTACGCGCACCCGCGAACCCTCGTTGAGAAGGGTAGCATAGGCCATCAGTTCGCCCATTGCCCAGTCGAACGACTTGGTATCGATCATTTTGAGCCGCTCGTCAAAGAGGCGCGAAATCTTCCGGAAAAATTTCTTGTCCGTTGGTAACGTACTGATCTCTTTGGCAAGCGATAAGAAGACCTTTTCGGTGACACTGGTCTTGGCCGGTACGAAGATGTCTTCATACTTCGCTTTGCGCAGCCCTTTCCAGGCCCCGGAATACATGGGGTTGTCTTGCGTGAGGTTCTCGTCTTCCTTTGAATCGTCCAACCGCTCCTGGAGCAATTTGCGGAAGTCCTTTTCCATTTCTTTTGCCAGATTGGCGTCTACGCTGCCCTGCTCCAGGAGTTTCTTGTTGTAGATTTCGCGGGGATTGGCGTGTTTTTCAATGGCTTTGTAAAGGACAGGCTGGGTAAACTTCGGCTCGTCGGCCTCGTTGTGCCCGTACCGGCGGTAGCAGAGCAGGTCTATGAATACGTCCGTATGGTATTTTTGGCGGTATTCCACAGCGAGGTTGATGGCATAGACCAATGCTTCCACATCGTCGCCATTCACGTGGAATACCGGCGACAAGGTAACTTTCGCAATGTCTGTGCAATAGGTCGACGACCGACCGTCTTTGAAATTGGTCGTGAAGCCCACCTGGTTGTTTACGACGATGTGGATGGTGCCTCCCGTGCGGAAGCCTTCCAGCTTGGACATCTGGATGACTTCATACACGATGCCCTGCCCGGCCACGGCCGCGTCGCCATGTATCAGTATCGGGGCAATCTTTGTGGCATCGCCATCGTATTTCATGTCGATTTTCGAGCGCACCAAGCCTTCTACTACGGGGTCCACCGTTTCCAGGTGCGACGGATTCGGTACAAGGCTCAAGTGTACGTTTGCCTTGTTGTCCGTAACGATGTCGGTAGAATAGCCGAGGTGGTATTTAACATCACCGCCAAAATCCTGCTCGGCCTCTTCGGCGTATGTCTTGCCTTCAAATTCCGAGAAAATGCTTTCATAGGATTTTCCCAGGATGTTGGTCAACACATTGAGGCGGCCCCGATGTGCCATGCCGATCACAAACTCCTGGATACCGAGATCGGCACCTTTTTCGATGACCGAGTCGAGTGCAGGAATCAAACTTTCGGCCCCTTCGAGCGAGAAGCGCTTTTGGCCGAGGAATTTGGTGCCCAGGAAATTTTCGAAGACAACCGCTTCGTTGAGTTTCTGGAGGATTCTCTTTTTACGCTCCAACGGGAAATTGGGGGTATTGCGTTCACCTTCCATCCGATCCTGCAGCCACTTGATCTTTTCCGGGCTGCGGATATACTTGAACTCTGCGCCGATGGAGCGGCAATACGTATCTTCTATCAACTGGCGGATATCCCTTAGCTTGGCGGGGCCTAACCCCACTTCTACGCCGGCATTGAATACCGTATCCATATCGGCATCACTGAGGCCAAAGGTCTCCAGCTCCTTGCCGGGATAGTATTTCCTGCGCTGACGCACCGGGTTGGTTTCCGTGAATAGGTGTCCACGATCCCGGTAGCCGTTGATCATGTTCAAGACATTGATTTCTTTCAGTACATGGTCCGGGGTGGTCGCTGTGCCAGTGGCGGCCCCGTTTTGGCCGAAATCAAAACCTTCAAAAAATTTTTGCCATCCGAAGTCAACGGAGTCGGGGTCCTCTTTATAGGCTTCGTATAACGAGTCGATGTAGGCCGAATCTGCGTTACTTAGGTAAGAAAGCTTGTCCATTTAGTTGTTTATGCAATACTGCGTCAAAGTTATAATTATTAAATTGTTTGCCATAGCAATATACCACAATTTTATAGCCAAATTTTAGCGCCAGCGAGATTTTGGCATTTATTGCCGATGCCGCTCAACTACCCGATACCAAGGATTCCTTCGGGTAGAATCGGACCCCTAATTTCTTTATGTCGGTGGGCTTGTTGTCTTTGGTGCTGCTTCCTACGCCGGCGGCGTGGGCCCAACTGCCGTAATTGCTGGCCGGTCCGTAATCCAATAATTTTTCTTCGAACCACGCCGCGCCTTTGAGCCAGTTCACTTTCAATTGGTAAATCAAATAGGCTGCAACGATAAGGCGCTGGTGATGGGCAATGTATCCGGTTTCGTTGAGTTCTTTCATGCTGCTATCTACAATCGGGTGGCCGGTTCTTCCAGCCTTCCATTTGTCGAACGGTTGTTGGTCGTCCGCCAACGTCTCCGGAGGGTTTCCGGTCATGCCGCCTAGTTGGAAGAACTGGTTACCATGCTTCTTGAACATGAACCGGTAGTAATCGCGCCATAGCAATTTGAGTATGATTTGTTCGGTGCATTTTTTATCGAGCATGGCGTGGTCCGCCTCTTTGATGGCGTGATAGAACGTGTTGGGCGATAGGGCACCTATGGCGATGTAAGGCGAGATATGCGAATACCCGAAGGTGTCTTGGTTATCGTAAAGGAAGGCATTCATGTGCGCCAACGCTATTTGCTCACCGCCCCTGAAGCGGAGGCTGCCGGCCTGTTCGGCTGCAGCGTTACTGAAACCAAGTGCAGGAAGATCGGGCAGCTCACCGGTATCCATTCCTTCGGGTATCCGGATGGCCGTAGGACGGCCTAATTCGGGGCGGATGCTACTTTCGCGTTCGGTCTTTTTCCTGAATGTGGCAAAAGCATCGGGTATATCCTTGATCGGAAAGGGGAGGTCTTCTTTGTGGTATAGCGTATGGCCGATAAAATGGCGGAGATTGATCTGCATTTTCCACAACGCAGCTTCGACAAGCGCCGATATCTTTGTTTCTTCATAAGCTACCTCGCGGTGGTGGTATACCTCATCCACGTTGTATTTTTCGGCAATCTGGGGAAGTACTTCTTCGGGATATCCCCGCGTGATGAGCAGATCACCGCCCAATGCCCGTAGATCCCGTTGCAAAGCGGCCACGTTTTCGCGCAGGAATGCCGCCCGCAAGGCACCGGTTTTCAGCGTCCCAAAGGGCGTTTCAGCAAAATACCGGGGGTCGAAACAATAAACAGGGACAATCGTTTGGCTGCGTTCAGCGGCACGAAGCAATATCTCATTATCGTGGATACGCAAATCATTCCTGAACCAAACCAAAATCGTCTTCTTGTCCATACCTGAGCTGAGGGATTAAATTTTGCAAATATAACCTTTATTATTGATGAAATGTGCCCCCGCAGGCCGGGATGCGAATATTGACAATAAAACCACAAATGCGGCGGTATAGCTTTTTTTGCATATTTCATCAATTTGCCTAAGTTTGCAGCAAAAATTCCGTTCACCAGAAACATATTCTGTTTTCAATTGTAATAGCTTGTACGAAATAATTTACCAAGCCGCCCCATTAAGTGTGGCAGCAGTTGCATATGAGCCCGATATGATTAAAATGATTATTAAGCATACGGGGCGATGGTTGTTTTAATCATCAGAGGCTCCATCCCGCCATGGCAGGACAGGTACTGACAACTGAAAAGTAGAAAATAAGACACGGATGAAAGTTCAGATTACCGGCCTTAATAATTACTTAGCGAGAAATATAGCAGTCTGCTTGTCTGAGGAGGGGCATGAGGTGAGTTGCCTGATACGGAACAGGAAATTTTTCTATAAGCATGTGCCCGAAAAATTCGGCATAACAATCCTTGAAGGCGACTTGTTCCGGGGCGCGTTGCCTACCGGTTTTGATAAGGATACCCAGGTGGCGTTTTATTTTAACCAGTCGCCCGTAAATGAGATCGATATCCGTATGGAAATGGACCTGATTGCGTTGCAGCGATACGTGCGGGCACTTAAATTCACCGCGTGTGAGCACCTGATCTACGTGACCAAATTGGCAGACGATAATGTGGATACGGTAAGGGAATACCTTGGCCGCAGTGGTTTGGATTATACGGTGGTGCGCATCAGCAACATCATCGGGAAGGGGTCGGTGCTGATGAACATCCTATCGAGTTTGGCGAAATCGAAGCTGGTCGTTCTTCCGAAAGAGTTTGCCGTGAGCCGCTGCCAACCCATACACCTGCTCGATGTTTGCGCCTACCTCAACAAGATTCTATGCGATAGCGGCACATACGGGAAGGTCTTTGATGTGGGCGGCCCGGAGGTAATGACCTATAAGGAGGCCTTTGAGCGGTATATGGATATCGCGAAATTGAAGAAGAAAGTGCTGGCACTGCCGGGTCTGAGTAAACCGATGTCTTTTCTATTGGGGCGGTATATTTATAAGTTTGAGCAAGATGTAGCCGATGCATTCAACGTCTATATGCGGAAAGATCTGGTGACGGTAAATAAGGGGCTAAATACACTTTATCCTGCCGTTAGCCTGGCTTCTTACGGTACTTCCGTGAGCGATGCGTTGGCTGCGACCTAATCTATGCTGTACCTATTCCTTCGCTTTTACCGTGCTTTCCCCATCTTTACCCGGCGAACCGGAATACACCATTCCCTGAGACAGATTGCCCAAGGGCCTTCCTACAACGCCCCGGTTAATCATGCTGTAGATGTTGTGCAGATCGGTCTGTGGGTTCACCCGGTATCCGCCTGCGCGGGTATCAACGTGCAAGTAATGGGTAGCCTTTTTATCATCGGTCTGTGGGGCGATGCCATGCGTGTCGTACGCAAAGACCACATCCCCTCCATCACCATTGGGGTGGGTACGGGAGCCGTTGTTTTTTGCATCTTGGCCACCAGCCAACACGTATAATGTCCCCAGTTTTTCGAACCGCATGTCGATGTTGAAGTCGGTTCCGTTATTTTTGCCGTCGGTTCCGTAAATGTAGCCGCGCTTTTCGATGGTGGCGTGGCGAACATGAAGTTGCACATCCTTTTTGCCGAAAAATACCAGTTGGCTTTTATCTTTCATCACCAGCGTGTCTATATAGACTACCAGTGATGAATCTCTACCTCCCACGATCTCTTTTTTGTTTCGCTCGATTTCGAGCTTCGGGATATGGATAGTGCTGGTTTCCTGTGCAAAGGCGGCGCCGGCCGCCAGCATTGATATACAGGTGATGATCGTTTTCATGGAATGAAATCTCCTTTCTCTGTTGGCTTTTGCATAACCCAACTAGGTTTAGACCAGTTGCAACCCATAAAGTTTAATCCCAGCGGTAACGAGCGTGCAATTTGCGGATGGATTAGTGCCGTACGGGTATAATCAGTAAATTCGCCGGGCGATATACTTATTCATGAAACGTATTTTAACCTATATGCTTGCGTTGGTGCCATTGGGTGCATTTCCCAATATACAGCGCGATACCACGAATTACCTGGAAGAGGTGATGGTGAGTGCTTACTTCACCGAACAGCCCCTGTTGCGCCTTACGGTCTCGGCAGGCGTTGTCGGTCAGTCGGCATTGGCCAACCAGCCCGGCGCTACGTTGCTGCCGGCACTCAATGCGGTGCCGGGCGTACGCATGGAAGAACGATCGCCCGGGAGCTACCGGTTATCGCTCCGTGGCAGCTTGCTCCGGTCCCCTTTCGGCGTGCGCAACGTAAAGGTATACCTGGATGAAATACCGCTCACTGATGCGGGTGGAAACACCTACTTCAACCTGTTGGACGCGGGAAGCCTAGTTAGTATCGAAGTGTTGAAAGGGCCCGATGGCAGCCTCTTCGGTGCCAATTCGGGCGGTGTGGTGCTGCTTAGGCCACATGGCGGTTTGGCTGCGGATACTTCGCCTGCGGCGGCACTGCGATTGAGTGGCGGCACGTACGGACTGTTCCACCAGCAGGTGTCTGCATCGTTGCGCCCTGCCAGCAACTACGGATTCAGCATTAACCAGGCTTACCAACGTGCAGACGGCTATCGGCAGCACTCGGCGATGAATCGGAAATCCGTCCAAACCACACAGCGATGGAATTATCACGCAGACAACGAATTGCGGCTAATCGCGTTGTATTCCGACTTATATTACCTCACGCCGGGCGGTCTTACCGCTGCCCAATTTGCTGACGATCCGCGGCTGGCCCGCCCGGCCACTGCTACCATTCCCGGTGCGGTAGACCAACAGGCAAGCATCCGTAATGAGACATTGGTGGGCGGGTTGGTCCACGACGCGCGGCTAACTTCCAAGCTTCGGCACGTGGCCAGTGTATTCGGTATGCATACCGACTTCCGTAATCCGTTTATCACCAACTACGAGGTGCGCGATGAGGGCAACCTGGGATTCCGTACGTATGTAGACTACACAGACGGTGAGGCCGATGCGGTGCTGTGGAACATCAATGCGGGCATGGAATGGCAGTTCGGCCAGAATGATATCGCCAACTACGACAATAACGGTGGTATACGCGGTGATGAACAGGCCGTTGATGCTTTACGTAGCCGGCAACATTTTTATTTTGCGCGGCTACGTGCGGATATCCGGAGTCGGCTCGTTCTGGAAGCATCCGCAAGCCTGAATTATTACGGGTATGCGTTTAAATCCAGTTATCCCGAACCCGACCAAGCCTACACGAAAAAACGCTTCGACGCCGAGTGGATGCCACGTGTGGCGCTATCGTACCTGTTTACACCTACATTGGCTTTGCGCGCATCTGTATCACGGGGCTATTCGCCCCCGACCATCGCGGAAGTGCGCCCGTCAGACAATATCGTCAATACATCGTTGGCGGCCGAGACCGGATGGAACTACGAAGCCGGGATGCGCTGGCGGAGCGCCGACCGCCGATTCTGGATGGATGGATCGGTGTTTTACTACCGGATGGATGATGCCATTATCCGTCAACTGCGTGACAGTGGTGCGGAGTATTTCGGCAACGCCGGCGTGGTTGAGCAACAGGGTGCCGAGCTGTCCATGGTGGCCTGGCTGGTCGAGCCGCGTCAAATGGGATGGCTGCGTAGCATGCAGGTGGGTTCGAACCTGACAGTAAGTAAATTCCGCTTTGGCGATTACCGGGTGGGAGACGACGATTTCACGGGGAATAAACTGACCGGCGTGCCGGGTAGTGTGGTCGTGAGCAACGTGCTGATTCGGCTGCCGCTGAATATCGAGGCATATGCGATGCATAACTATACGGCATCCATCCCGCTAAACGATGCAAATACAGCCTTTGCCAATGCGTACCACTTACTGCAAGCGAAAATTAGCTGGGAGAAGCCGGCGGGTAATCGGCTATCCTTTCAGTTTTTCGTGGGGGGTGATAACTTATTGAACGAAGAATATAGCCTCGGTAATGATATCAACGCGTTCGGCGGGCGTTTCTTCAATGCGGCTGCGCCGCGAAATTTTTATGGAGGAATGGCGATTAGGTACTGAGGGAGCCCTATCACCCGCTTTTACATCCGGTGGCGGAAAAAGGCGAAGGAAAAGGCAAAGATAAAGGTGCCAAAGTGGAAGATGACCGCCGTATCGTTGGAATAAAATTAATTGCCAGAATATATACAAACCTGTATTTTTGGATAGGCATTGCGCACCTTAGCCAGGCAGGTATGGACCGGACAACGAATTTCCCGACAAATGGCGACGCGTTTGATAGCAACTACTACAAGCGCGAACGAGAGATTATCTTGCAGCTCAGTGAGGACATCACCCAGATCCGTGAGAAGTCGGACTTGATGACACTGCTGTCCATGCGGATAAAGCGCTTTTTTTATTACATCCACTCCATTGTAACGCTGATAGATGACGAAAACGGAGTGTTTACCCCTTTTATACTGGATCCGACCTCGTCGCCGTTGAAAGACCATGCCGATTATCCGCAACTGATCAAAACCGGATTCGACCTCGGTGGCCCTTTCATACAGGCCATACAGGCTGCCGACGGCCCGGTTTCGTTTATCATGGAAGATGTCATCTCGCATCCCGGCAACCCCTCGTTCCTTCGGGTGAACTACGAATGCGGCATCCGCGAAATCCTGATGATCCCACTTAAGCGCAATGACCGGATGATTGGTTTCTGGCACGTTTATTCCGACCGGACGGATAGCTTTACGCCCGCCTTCCGGAGCGTGCTGAACGGGATCGCGCCACAGATTTCGAACGCTGTTTCCAATATCCTCCGCAATGAGGTCATCGCCCAAAAGGAAGAAACCAACAGGACGCTGCTTGATTGCAGTTATGACCTGTCGGGTGTACGGAACCACGCCGACCTGGCCCGTGCCGTAAAGGATTGCCTGGGGAGGTTGAAAACGGTGCATGGTTACGCTATCCACCGGATCGATGGCGACCGGCAGACCACCAGCCTGTACCTCCACGATGGCGGCGGCACCCTGGGCGAAAACCGGTTTGCGATTGCCGATGGTTTGCAGGATCGCGTCCTCGCAGGGGTAGTGCCGCTGTTCATCAATGTGCACTCGGAGATGGATCATGGGGTCAGCGCCGATTACCTGGCACACTGGAAACAGCGGGGTTTCCGGAAATTGATAGGTGTGTCGCTGCGCACGGGCGATTTGGAGCTGGGTATTCTGTGGCTCGCCATCGACGATGTCAACCTGGCATTGCTCAAAGGTATCTGTGCGCAATTGTCCATCGCCATGGCGCACGTCATGGCAAACGAAGCCTTGGTGCAGAAACAGGATCAGCAGCAATTCCTCCTCGATTTCTGCGACGATATCGCCGGTGTCCGTACAAAGGCCGACCTGGAAGTGGCTATTTCGAGCGTACTCCAGAAGCTGCTGAATACGAAGCTGGCCATGCTCAACCTGCTGGAAGATGACGGCGTGACACTCAGGCACTACCTATGGGACGAGTCGCTTTTCGAACGGGCCATGACGCGTTTCGAGGAACGGCGGGACGCTGTGCTGGATATCCACGAAGCCTATACCGTGCGGGTGTTGAATAGCGACGATGTCGTGGTGTTTGATGTGGACGAAGAACTGCAACGCGACCCGGAGAACCTGTATGCGCAGCTGTGGAAAGAGGTGGGGTTCCCGTATGCGTATGCCACCGCATTGCGGGTGGGCAATGCCGATGTGGGCACGTTGTGGCTGCTTGGCGATTACGTGAACCCCGAGTTGGTAAAGGGTATCTGTGCACAGGTGTCGGTGGCGTGTGCCAACATCAGGGCAAACGAGCGTATCCTCGCCTACAAGCGGATACTGGAGACGGAAAACGAACTGCTTAAGGAGCAGATGCGTACCATCTATAATTTCGATGAGATCATCGGTACAGGCGAAGCGATGCAGCGCGTGTATGAGCTGATGCGGATGGTGGCCGACGCAGACTCGACGGTGCTGTTGACCGGCGAGACAGGAACGGGAAAGGAGCTGATCGCCCGGGCCATCCATCACGCCTCACCGCGCAAAAGTAAGGTGATGGTGAAAGTTAATTGCGCAGCCCTGCCGGCCAACCTGATTGAGAGCGAGCTTTTCGGCCACGAAAAAGGGGCGTTCACGGGCGCGCTGGAAAGGCGTATCGGCAAGTTCGAGCTGGCCCACCAGGGAACGCTGTTTCTCGATGAGATTGGCGAAATGCCGATAGAGGCCCAGGTGAAGCTGCTGCGCGTGCTCCAGGAGAAAGAGCTTGAGCGGATCGGGGGGACAGTCAGCATCAAGGTGAACGTGCGCATCATTGCGGCAACAAACCGGAACCTGGCTGCCGAAGTGGCCGAAGGCCGTTTCCGGTCGGACCTTTTCTATCGGCTGAACGTTTTCCCCATCCATTTGCCACCGCTGCGTGACCGGCGGGCGGATATCGAACAGCTGGCGCACTTTTTCGTGGATCGCTACCGTAAGAATACGGGGAAAAATATAAAAACACTTTCGGCGCGTGTGGTTAAGGAATTGAATGGCTATTCATGGCCGGGAAATGTACGTGAGCTCGAACACGTGATTGAACGCAGTGTACTGATGGCCACCGGTACGGTGATTGCCACGGTACACCTGCCCGATAAAGGTGGGCACGACGGCGCCGTGACCGGTATGCGGAGCGGCAGCCTGAAGGAAATGGAACGGGCATACATCATCGATACGCTCAAACGGTTTGGCGGCAAGCTCGCCGGCCCCGGCGGTGCCGCGGAATACCTCGGCATACCGCCCACCACACTCCACTCCAAACTCAAAAAGCTGCACATCGAAAAGAAAGACTACTTCACGAAGGCTTGAACCCGTCACGATATTTCGTGCCCGGTGCCGTGGAATGGCGATATATCGTGCTTTTTCCGGAGCTATTTTTTTGTAAATTTCTCATTTTGAATTTGTTATTGGTGTGGCATGGCACTTGTCTTTATACAGCCATTGTTCACTCAAAAATAACAAGTTTATGAAAATTGTAGTCATCGGAGGCTCCGGCCTCATTGGAAGCAAGGTAGTACATAACCTGCGGATGCTCGGCCACGAAGTGTTTGCGGCATCGCCGGCAACCGGCGTCAACACCATCACGGGCGAAGGGCTGGCACGTGCCCTGGAAAACGCCCAAATCGTGGTCGATGTGGCCAACTCCCCTTCATTTGAAGATGCGGCAGTACTGGAGTTTTTCGAAACCTCGGGGCGCAACCTGCTGGCCGCGGAACGGGCTACCGGTGTGGGCCATCATGTGGCGCTATCCGTTGTGGGAACCGAGTTGCTCGCGGAGAGCGGTTATTTCCGTGGTAAAATCGCACAGGAAAAACTTATCCGCGAATCGGGTATGCCCTACACCATTGTCCATTCAACCCAATTTTTCGAGTTTCTGGGCGGTATTGCCAAATCGGCCACCGACGGTGGCGCCGTGCGGTTGCCTACGGCTTTTATACAGCCCATCTCGTCGGACGACGTGGCTGCCGCACTGACCGAGGTAACGCTCGACAACCCGGTTAACGGTATCGTGGAAATCGCCGGCCCCGATCGCTTCCGCCTGTCGGAATTGATGGAGCAGTATTTTACTGCTACGGGCGACACCCGGGAAGTGCTGGGTGATCCGTGGGCCCGTTATTTCGGGGCCCTGCTTACCGAGGGGATGTTGCTTCCCGCAGGAGGGGCGCATATCGGTAGCCAGCGGATTGCGGACTGGCTGGAAGCGCAGGAGAAATTGGAAAAAGCGTCGTAAACGCAATGGCTTGACTTCGTAACGGAGATGACGGGTGTCAGCTCCCGGAGGAGGCTGTAAGGGACGTGCACTTTCCACCCGTTCGTGCACGGGACAGACCCACGTCGGCATGGTGTCCCCATGAAATACCGACCAGCTACACCGGGAAACGAAGACAGGGCATTTGGCACAATAACGTTAATGAATAAATGCGATGGAACGAACGAAGACAATACTACCCAAACCCCAGCTTACGGTGCTCTTTTACCGGGTGCTTGAAAGCACTACGAGGATGGGTAAAGACCATTCAGCCGACGAATGTGCCGCATACGGCGGTGAATTCCTCGACGACGGCCTCCGGATGGTGGAGCAGCCGATGAAGCAGAACCAATTCAAATTTTATGCACACACTCAAGGTTTCTAAGGTAATAAGCGCGCCCACGATGGGCAATATGGATTATTCGGTGGTAACCGTACGAGCCTCTTCATTTGAGGGCCTGATGGATCCGTTGCTCGGGTTCGAGCTGTTCCGTATGCGGGCAAGGACCTTCCGGCCGCGGCCATTTGCCGGTATCTCCATTCTCACCTACTTGTTTGACGGCTCGGCGGCGTGCCACCTCCTGGATACCACCGGGACGGATTGCCTGCTGCAGCCGGGCGGGTTTGTATGGGCCATAGCGGGGAAGGGATTGGTGCGGGCCGCATTTCCCGAAGAAACGGGGGCGGTTTCCGCCGGTGTCCAACTGTTGTTGAATGTGCATGCCGAAGGTAAGCAGTCGGAACCGCAGGTAGCGGTTAATAGCGCCGTTCCCCGCAATGCTGATGGCCGTGTGTATACCCGGACCGTGATGGATACAACAGCTGCTGCCTTTAGGCATATCCACATCGCCCGGAGTGACACAGCCACGTACCAGCTACCGGCGGGGTGGAATGCGACCATCCACCTGCTGGAAGGGGCCGTGCGGGTACAAACCAGCAGCGGCGGGACCGAGCTGCGCAGCGGCACGACGGTGGCCATGGGGCAGTCGTCCGTTGCCGAGCGGCTCCTGGTCGAAGCACACGAGCAAAGTGAGGTGCTGTTCTTCAGCGGCGCACCGATAGGGGAGCCGGCCTTTGGCTCCGAAACGATGTCCATGTCGTCAACCGAGGAACTGGGGAAAGTGCTGGCGGACTATGAAGAAGGTAAAATGGGGTTCATCACACTCACCGCCGGTAAATGGCAAATTATTCCACCGACAAAATAATCAGGTAAATGGCTATGAATTGGTTTATCTCCACACTGACAAGTTCCATCGGCAAGAAAATGACGATGGCGCTGACCGGCTTGTTTCTCATCAGCTTCCTCGTGGTGCACGCGGGGGTAAATGCGCTTATTTTTTACAACGACGGCGGCGATACGTTTACGAAAGGAGCCCACTTTATGGCCACAAATCCAATCATCCGCACCATCGAAGTGGTTTTGGTGGTGGGTATCCTGTGGCACATCGTGCAGGGGCTGCTGCTGTGGCGCGCCAACCGTGCGGCCAGGCCGATACGGTACGCCGTGGTGTCGCACCCACCGCAAAGCACATGGTACAGCCGCAGCATGACCTTGCTCGGCACCTTGATCCTGCTGTTTCTGGTGGTGCATACCTCCAATTTCTGGATACCCAACCGCACACACCAGTTCCTGTATGGGGAGGAACTGCCGCTTTATGAGATGATGCTCGAAAAATTCAGCAATCCCATCGAAGTGGCCATCTATTTGCTGGGTGCGTTTTCCCTGTACTGGCACTTGCTGCATGGTTTTTCCAGCGCCTTTACGAGCCTGGGCCTCACCCATAAGAAATATACGGGCCTGGTGCGGTTTGCCGGACGGATTTTTTCCCTGGTTATATTTTTAACATTTGCGATGATGCCGCTGTCGATCTTCCTGGGGTGGATTCGCTAGGCTGACGGAGCGGCTTCAAAAAATAACAAATAATTAACAATGAGCCTCATTAAACAGGCTCCATCACTAACACAACAAAAAAATGGAAACTAAAATCAATGTATTTGAAAAAGGCAAGAAAGCGCTAACGCCGTTGTTCGGCATCAGTGGCTACCTCAAGAAATCGAGTATCGAAAAGGAATTGCTGGAGCTGGTCGATTTCCGGGTGTCGCAGATCAACGGCTGCGCCTACTGCTTAGACATGCACGCGAAAGAGTTGCGGGCAATGGGCGAAACGGAGCAACGGCTTTATGGGCTGAGTGCGTGGCGGGAGGCACCCTATTATACCGCGCGAGAGCGGGCAGCACTGCAATGGGCCGAAGCCGTCACGAACGTAGAGGTTACCGACGATGTGCATCGCATCGCGAGGGCCGAGTTTTCCGACGAAGAACTGATCGACCTGACCCTCGGTGTCACCGCCATCAACACGTGGAACCGTTTCAACCTGGTATTTGAAAATACGCCGGGCACCTACCAGGTGGGGATGTTCGGGTAGTGGTTCTGCGGTAACCCCACGCATCATGGAAACAAAGTACATCGCAAAAAAGCACCTCGTCCTCGTGGGCGGGGGCTTTGCCGGTCTTAATTTTGCACGGCGCCTGTCGGGCAACAGGTTTTATAACGTAACCCTGGTCGACAGCAACAATTACAACTATTTCACCCCGTTGCTTTATCAGGTGGCCACCGGGTTTCTTGAGCCCGCTGCGATTAGTTACCCATTCCGGAAGCTGCTAAAAGATACGGGAATGGCGTTTCGCATGGCCACGGTGATAGGGGTAGATGCCGATAAACAAGCGGTCTACCTGAGCGACGGCGGTCAACTGGATTATGACGTATTGGTATTGGCTGCCGGTTCGAAGACCAACTTTTTCGGGAATGCCCAGATTGAACGGAATGCGTTTTACATTAAAACCATCGACGACGCCTTGTCGATGCGCAATGGATTGATTCAAACCATGGAAAAGGCTGCCGTTGAAAACAATCCGGAGGTCCGCCGTAAATTACTGACCATGGTGGTGGCAGGTGGTGGCCCCACCGGTGTGGAACTGGCCGGTATGCTGGCCGAATTCAAACAATGCTTACTGGGCATGGATTATCCCGAACTGAAAAACGAGACGCTGCGCGTGTTTTTGGTCGAAGGTTCGCCACACCTGCTTGCGCCCATGAGCACGGCCACACATAAGGAGGCCTACCGGGTGCTCAACCGGCTCGGCATCGCGATTAGGCTCAACACGCGGGTGACCCACTACGAGGACGACCGCGTGCACCTATCCAATGGTGAAGTCATCGAAGCCAAGACCCTGATCTGGGCCATCGGGGTAACCGCAAACACGGTTGCAGGCGTCGATGGTAAAAGCGTGGGGCGGGGCGGAAGGATGATGACCGACCCCTACGGCCGGGTAATGGGTTACGATAACATCTACGCTATCGGCGACATCAGCATCCAGCAGCACGACAAGGCTTACCCCGACGGGCACCCGCAGCTCGCGCAACCGGCCATTCAGCAGGGAAAAAGGCTGGCCAGCAACCTGTTGCTGCTCGCCGGCAACAAACCCATGAAGCCATTCAGTTATGCCGATAGAGGCGATATGGCCATCATCGGCCGCCGCTGGGCAGTGGCCGATCTTTTCAAGCACCGCCTGCACCTCGGGGGCGTCCTCGGCCTGCTCGGCTGGTTGTTTATACACCTTATCTCGCTCGTGAACTACAACAACAAAATCAAAACATTTTACAACTGGCTGGTTGCTTACCTGACACATGACCAGGTATTGCGAATGATTTTCCGTGGCGGAAACGGCGACACCGGCCGGGCTAGCGGACCGGTTGCCACCGTGCCGACGGAAACAGTGGCCGTTAACAAATAGCATCAGATTTTTATTTACCGTCAACAAGCAATTATAATTATTATCTTTAAACCCAGTTATATGGTATAGCCTTTCAAGCATCCGTTGGATTACCCTTCATCAATCAGTGCGCAACGACATCTTACTTTCCCTTTCCAAACGCTATGCTTCCAAACAAGGCCCGTACCTAACCGCCTTACGGTTTAGCAAATAATGGAGATGGAAATTACCCCGAATGAAACGGCCAGGCAAAGGGAGTCGGACAAATCGTTCCTGCTCGACTTCAGTAATGGCATCGCCGCTGTGCGGACCAAAGACGACCTCGCCGATGTGGTCTACCGTTCGCTGAAGAAACTGACCCAGGTAAGGGCTTATTTTATCCGGACGATAAACGAAGACGGCGAGACATTAAGCCCCTTTCTGCACGATAAAGATGCGTTCTATATGGCAAGTCCGCTATTCAAGGAGCTGCTCGGTAAAAAGATAAGTGTTACGGAGGGCATTACCGGCCGCGTGATGAGCGGGAATATGCCTGTGGTAATCGACTTTGCCGCGGAGGTGGGCCATGGAACCGTCGACCCGTATGTTGAATTCTGGGAACAGGTAGGGCATAAGAGAAAAGGCTTTGAGCAGATGGTCGGTACGCCGCTCCGCGTGGGTGAGAAAGAACTGGGCGTACTGTGGGTGATTACCGAGAAGATAAACGCTGCGCTCCTGGAAGGGATATGTGCACAGGTGTCGATTGCCATCTCCAATATCCTGGCCAATGAGGAAATCGTAAGGCGGCAAGAAGAAAAATCCAAGTTGCTGGAACTGAGCGATGGGATTGCCGCGATGCGCAACCGTGATGACCTGCTGCGCCTGGTCAGTGCGAAGCTGAAGGTACTGTTTTCCATAGACGAGTTCGGGATTTCACAGGTCAACGAAGACGGTACAACCTATGGGGCGTTTGTGATGGATCTCGGCGAAGCCATCGAAGGCCACGCGCAGTTTAGCGAAGTAACCGGGGCCAATTATGCGGTGAGCGATCCGGTCTTCAGTCGGCTGGCAGCGGCTGAAGACCCTGTTTTTCTCGACGTGGCGGAACTCGCCACCGAACCCGGCGTGCCGGCATACGTCGATTTCTGGAAACGCGTAGGGCTCCGGCATGTATTGGGTATGGCATTGCGCGTGGGTGGCACCACGGTCGGGTCGGCTTTCTTCCACATCGACCCAAACGAGCAGCTCAGCGGCAAGCTTAACCTCATCCGGGCCATCTGCGCCCAGCTGGCGGTGGCGGTTTCGAATATTCTGGCCAACGAGCAGCTGCTGCATTACAAGCAGCTGCTTGAAATCGAAAACGACCATCTCCGCGAGCAGCTAGATACCATCTACAATTTTTCGGAAATCATCGGCAGCGGCGACGAAATGCAACAGGTATACCGTTTGATGTCCATGGTGGCACCGACCAACTCCACAGTGTTGCTGCTGGGCGAAACCGGTACGGGAAAGGAACTGATAGCACGGGCCATCCATAATGCCTCGCCGCGGAAAGATAAACTCATGGTCAAAATCAATTGCGCGGCATTGCCGGCAAACCTGATTGAGAGTGAGTTGTTTGGCCATGAGCGCGGTGCCTTTACCGGTGCCCTTGACCGCCGGCTTGGGAAATTTGAACTGGCGGACAATGGCACCCTGTTCCTCGACGAGATTGGCGAGATGCCGTTGGAAACGCAGGTGAAATTGCTACGCGTCATCCAGGAGCGGGAGTTTGAGCGCATAGGCGGAAAGGCCACGATAAAGGTAAACCTGCGGATTATCGCGGCGACCAACCGGAAGCTGGATGAAGAGGTCAGTGCCGGCCGTTTCCGCCCCGACCTTTACTACCGGTTAAACGTGTTTCCCATTGTATTGCCCCCCTTGCGCGACCGTTTACAGGATATCGAACCCTTGGCCCAGTTTTTTACCGACCGCTACAGCCGGACTTCCGGAAGGAAAATCGCCGCCATATCGCCGCAGGTCATCGATGCATTGAAGCGCTATCCGTGGCCCGGCAATGTGCGTGAGTTGGAGCATCTGATTGAACGGAGTGTGCTGCTGGCAAGGGGAAATACCTTGACGGATGTGCAGCTTCCCATCGTTGCGGGAGCCGAGGCCGATCAGCCGGAGGGTTTCCCGCAGGCGCTACAGGAAATGGAATCCGCCTATATCATCAAGGTGCTGAAAAGATGCAACGGCAGGATATCCGGGGCCGGGGGTGCCGCCGACATATTGGGAATTCCCGCTACGACCCTTCATTCCAAAATGAAAAAACTGGGCGTTTCGAAAGCGAACTACTTTTGATGCATAAAAAATGGCGGCCCCGATACCGGAGCCGCCAGGCTGTTGGCCATTGCATGCCACTTTTTCAATGGGTAGCCAGCTGCAGCGTAGCTTTTACGATGAAGTCGGCTACCTTTTCGGGCTGCGATACCATGGGCACATGGCTTGATTCCAGCTCGATGGTCGTGGCGTTGATCATCTTTGCCGTGGCCCGTTCCTGTCCGGGGTCTATCATCCGGTCTTCCGTAGCCACAATGGCCCAGGAAGGTTTGTTCTTCCAGGCTACGTTATACACCTTTTGCGTGGTAGCCGAAGCCGCCCACGGTGTCTGTGTTGCCACCAGCTCATTCCGCTTTGCCGCGGGTAGGTCCTGGGCAAAAGCCTCATGGATACCTTTCGGGGTTAACGACAGGTAGCCCTTGGCATCGGGGCGGAACTCGGCGGCACCCGGTCCGGCGGGGTAGGGCGCATTCACATCGACCACCGATTGCCCCTCATCGGGAATGAGCGCGGCCACGTAAAGGAGACCGGCCACCTTCGGGTCGTTGCCGGCGGCGCTGATGACCATCCCTGCCCACGAGTGGCCAACCAATAGCACCGGGCCGTCCATTAAGGCGATGGCCCGTTTGGTGGCTGCCACGTCATCTTCCAGGGAGGTTAACGGGTTTTGGACGGCCGTGACCTGGTAGCCCCGGGCTTGCAACAGGGAAATGACGCTGGCCCAACTCGACCCGTCGGCAAAAGCACCGTGTACCAGAACCACATTTTTTATCCCCGCGGTGGCCGGCTTGTGCTGGGGATAAACGGACGATGAAAACATCGTGATTGGCGCGAGAATCGCGCATAGCGTAAATTGCTGAAACGTAAACATAAAGTTGAATGTTAAGTGAAAAAATAATTGAATTATCGTTAGCTCAGGTGGTCTTTCAGGGCTGCGGCAGCCTGGATGAATAACGACCGTACGGCGGGAAGTTCCGCTAATCCGTTCAGTAGCCCAAAATCATGGATCATGCCGTTGTAGCGGATGGTTGTGGCCGGTACACCTGCTTCGTTGAGCTTCCTGCCGAAGGCTTCGCCCTCGTCGCGGAGGATATCGTTTTCGGCGACAACGATTAAGGTGGACGGGAGCCCCTTCAGCTGGTCTACCGTGGCCTGCAACGGTGAGGCGTAAATTTCTTTGCGCTGGGCCGGATCGGTCGTGTATTGGTCATACATCCATTTCATCATCGTCGTGGTCAGGAAGCGGTCTTCTCCGAATTGGCGGTACGAACCGGTTTCGAAACCGGCATCCATGATAGGCCATAGCATAAACAGCAGGTTGATTTTCGGGCCGCCTTTTTCGAGTGCCTTCAGGCCGGTGACAGCCGTCATGTTGCCACCCACGCTGTTTCCCACCACGGCAAGTTTGCTTCCATCTACGCCAATCTCGTCACCATTAGCGGCCACCCATTTCGTTACGGCGTAGATTTCGTTTATGGCCTGCGGGTATTGGGCTTCGGGCGAGGGGGTATAGTTTACGAATACCGCGGCAAAGCCCGAATGGACAACAAGGTCGCGGACCATACGCTTATGGGTGGAGAAATCGCCCAATATCCATCCACCGCCGTGGATGAACAGGAATACCGGCAGTTTGCCCGCCACCCCTGCGGGCCTGACCACGTGGATTTTTACCTTATACCCATCACTGATAATGACTTTTTCTGTTACGTCAATACCGGAAATATCGACCTTCACCGCAGCCTGCGCTTCGGCGAGCACTCGGCGGGCATCTTCTTTGGAAAGGGATTCAATGGGGTCACCTCCGGCGGTATTCAGGGCCGTTAGGAAATCCCTGACTTCCGGACTTAACCGTGCATCGGTCGCATAGTCGGCAATGGCCGGACCAGCTGAAATTGAAGTGTTCATTTTTTGTTTTTTTTAAATTTTCGATTCGCTTTGAAACGTTCACCGCGCATGCCGAAGTTGCCGGATTGCGCAGTGAACGCCTGTGCCTTCTTGACGGTTATTGGGCAGGTGGGATAGCCATGCGGACTTCCACAACGGCGCCATATTGGATAATTGGGCATGCTTTTGCAAGCTCGACGGCCTCCTCGTAGTTATCGGCCCTTACCAGAAAGAGTCCGCCGATGGAAAGGTCACCTGTGGCCAGGGGGCCTTCGCTGATGGTCTGTCCGGCACCATTTGCCCGGACAACCCGGCCCCCGACATCCCACCGTTTGGGTGGGGCCACCAGTTTGTCCTGGTCGGCGATAGTGGCCACCCAATGTTGGTAAGGTTTCAAGGCGGCCTGTAATTGCTCCGCTGTTGGTTGCGGGTTCGTGCTGGTGAGATCCCTGTGGATCACGAATAGATACTCGTTCATTGTTATGTTATTTAATGTTAAAAAATTAGTGAATTCGTTTCCTGAGCTTGATGAACTTTTCGTTTGTTATGTCAATGCCGTTAGCTATTGACAAGGGATGTGCCAATAGATTAAGTGTTTGATAAACAGAATTTTGTATTTATTCTATCGATTAGAATTCCACGATATATCGCTTTTTAACGTAGCGAACTACTAAATATCGTAAGTCAGGCCGTGAAAATCAGATACATCGGTAAGTGACAAAAAAATTCAACATTTTCTTGCATTTTAAAATCGAACCATTACTTTTGTAGTGTACTATTTAACTAATACACTAGATTATGATTCAATTGACGGATTTGTCATTTGGTTACCGAAAGCAGCCGCCGCTGTTCAATGGCCTCAACCTATCGCTAGGGGCGGGGCATATCTACGGTTTGCTCGGCAAGAATGGTTCGGGCAAGACCACGTTATTGAAGAACATGGTAGGGTTGCGCTATCCAACGGCCGGTCGGGCCATGATGGGTGGGTTAGACACGGCCAAACGGTACCCCGATGTACTGAGCCAGGTGTTTTTCCTACCTGAGGAACCTTACATTCCGGATCACACAGCAAAGACGTTTTTGGAAACAACAAGCCCATTTTATCCGGCGTTCGACCGGGAACTGTTCAATGGTTACCTAGCCGCTTTTGAAGTGCCGGAGCAGCAGGTGCTCACCAAACTTTCGCTGGGGCAGCAAAAGAAGTTTATGATTGCGTTCGCATTGGCTTGCCGCACCAAGTTGCTGGTGATGGATGAGCCGACCAACGGGCTGGATATTCCTTCCAAGGCGCAGTTCCGCAAGGTGCTAGCATCGGCTGTCGATGAAGATTGCTGCATCGTGTTATCTACGCATCAGGTGCGAGATCTCGATCACCTGATTGATTCGGTCATTATATTGCATGACGGCACGATAAAGCTCCAAGTCCAACTGGATCAACTGACGGAGCGCATCCGTTTTGGCCGCGTGTCGGGGGGCGCAACCTCGATCTTGTACGGTGAGGAAACGTTTGACGGTACACATGCCATCTTGCCCAATCCGGAAGGCATATCGAGCAAGCCCGATCTAGAGCTGTTATTCAATGCCACGGTCAACGATTCGGGCATGTTGTTAAACTACCTAGCGGAGGAGGGAAAGTTATGAAACAAGCGTTTAATTGGAGCCGTTTTATGCGGTTAGCCGGCGGTCATTTCAGAAAAGACGCCAAGGGCTATTTGATCAGTTGTCTGGTGTTCGCCGGTATTAGCGTTGGTCTGTTTGTGCTGGTCGCATCATCATCAAATGACGAATCGGTTAGCATCGGTAACCAGTTCTTCGTGTACCTTGTCGTCATTTATGGTGCCCTATTTATCTTCACGGCCGGTGTTTTTCAAGCGTACCAGCGACCGCGGGAAGGGATGTTCCAGCTGTTGCTACCCGCCTCACGATTCGAGAAATTCCTTTGGGGTTGGTTGGTGTCTTTCGCCGGCTACGCGGTTGTTGCGAATGCCGTGTTTTTTGTGGTGCGTTACCTGTTGATGCAGTATTATTCGGCCCGGGGCTATGCTATTGCAGGCCTGTCGAATTATGCACAGCTATTGGAAGACCAGAAGGATACTATTCCCGTGATGTTGGTGCTGGTGTTGGTTTACCTGTTTTTGCATGCGTTTGCCCTGTACGGTTCATTGGCGTTCCGTAAAATGGCGGTATTGAAGACGGCGTTGGCGCTGCTTTTAGTTGTGGTGTCTTATTTGATGGTTAACAGAATGCTATATGCTGCATTGTTCCAATCGGAAATCCAACAAGCCCCCCTGTTGCCGTTCATGCCGTTGTTTCTTAAGGACGGCGGCATTACCTATCAGGTAGATATCCCAAATTGGCACTATTGGTTAGTAACGCTTTCGATCGTCGTCACGGTTTTGCTTTGGGTGGTATCCTATCATAAATTACGCGAAAAGGAAGGTTGATATGGAGTTTAAAAGCAAAGATGCCATTTACCTACAGATCGCGGACTACGTGAATGAGCACATCTTGTTGGGACGGTGGGCCGTCAATGAAAAGATTCCTTCCGTGCGGGAGCTAGCCGCGGATCTCCAGGTAAACCCCAATACGGTAATGCGCACGTATGAACACCTCCAGCAGTCGGGTATCATTTTCAACAAACGGGGCATTGGGTTTTTCGTCTCCGAGCAAGCGAAGCGACATATTAAGAAACAGCAACGTGAACGCTTTTTGGAGCGAGACCTACCCTCATTTTTCAGAAATATGTACCTATTAGGCATTTCGCCGGATGAAATTACAGAAAGATACCAAGTATACCTAAAAGAGAGTCATGAAGACGAGTAACAAATTATTAGTCGCGGCGGTACTGTTATTGGTTACGGTAGCCATCGTTAATGCGCTAACGCTGAAAAGCCGGTTTACGGTCGTCCTTGCCCACGACCGCCCCGAGGTGCGTTCTTTTCCTGCAGAGCGTTTCAATATCATTGAAATTACCGGCACGGCACCACGAGGTAACACTGGTTATCAACCGTTGTTGGTGACGGTGAAACGCGCCGACAGTATGTACGTTACGTATAGTAAAATGGATTTCATCCGTGTGGAACAGGTGGACGATACGCTTAAAGTCACGGTTGAGCATCCAAAGGGGTATGACGGAAATGTCCTGGTTCGCCCGCTAATCGTAATCGAATGTCCGGAACTGATAGCAATAAACGCGATAGGCACCCCCTTAGATAGTTTGAATTTACCAGAAGATACACACGTGCTTACGCGTCTCCACTACCAGAAAAGTGAAGTAACGGTTGCTGGTTTCGATGGTATGGCAATGGATGTCTTTGCTGCAGAAGGAATGGAGATAACCCTGGACAGCCTGGCCGTCGATTCGTTGTCAGCGCGAGCGGAACGTGCCGGCACGGTGCAGATTCGGCGCAATACGTTAGGACACGCCGACTTGACCGTGGGCGATGGGGCTACGATCACACTCCTCCATACGCAAATCGGTACGGTGGCTACGGCGGTGGCCGAAAAAGGCCAGTTCATTGTAAAAGGCACCCAACTCAAGGCGCTTGGTGCGCGTTCCGTCCATTAGCTCATTTTAAACAAAACACATGGTCATGAAACACGTGATTCTTCTTTTCACCGGACTTATCGCAGTCCTGTTCGCTTTTGGCCAACAAGGCGATCCGAAACCAGCTTTTAACTTCGATTTCGAGCGGGTGGCGGACACGATGCCGGTAGGCTGGAGCAATTTCGGGGCGGGTGACTACATCCTTGCTGTCGACAGCGCTGTCGTGAAAAGTGGCCGGTATGCCGCATCCATCGCTTCTCAAGGGGATGGACCGGGCTACCGGGCATGGGCATTTGCTATCCCCGGCAGCTATCCGGGCAAAGAAATCAAACTCTCGGGTTACATCAAAACCGAAAATGTGGATGGCTTTGCCGGCCTTTGGATGCGCATCGATCCGCAGGTCGCCTTCAACAACATGCAGCAGGCGGGACTGAAAGGCACCACGGAATGGACCCACTATGAATTTACGTTGCCGATGGACCCCGACAAAACCGAACAGACGGTAGTCGGCGGCTTGTTGGTGGGTAAAGGCAAGGTGTGGTTCGACAGTTTGTCGGTAACGATAGATGGCCGCGACATCGCTACGCTGAAGCCTGTGGAGCGAAAAAAACTAGCCGCCCAACTAGATACTGCATTCGATGCGGGTTCGGCCGTCGAAATACCTGCGCTGGACGATTCCTCGTCGGAAAGCCTGCACGTGCTAGGCCTCGTTTGGGGTTTCGTTAAATATTACCATCCGGCCGTAGCCGCCGGCGAGGTGAATTGGGATTATGAATTGTTCCGGGTGCTGCCTGCAATATTGGAAGCTGGCGGGAGACGCCAACGGGATTCGGTGCTAAGGGAATGGGTAGCCAAGCTGGGCCCGGTAACAAGGGCTGAAGGGGCTACGCCACTTGAGGGAACGGTGAAGCTTGAGCCGGATCTGGAATGGATCAATACGTCCGGTTTCTCGACAGAATTGGCAGAATTGCTGTTGGAGATCAGGCAGGCCACGCGGACCGGCAAGCATTTTTATGTGGGCGTATATCCCGGTGTAGGCAACCCCGATTTCAGCAGTGAACATCCTTACCCGCAGATGAAGGCTGGTGATGACGGGTTCCGGTTGCTAGCCTTATATCGGTATTGGAATATGATCCAATATTTCTTTCCTTACCGACACCTCATCGGCGAAGACTGGAAAGCGATATTGCGCGAATTCATACCGAAGTTCATGGAAGCTGCGGATACACAGGCTTACGTGTTGGCCACGTTGGAACTCATTGGCCGGATACACGACTCCCACGCCAACGTATGGGGCAATAACTCAGTGTTAAACAACTTTTTCGGTACGAGATATGCACCCGTGGAAGTAAGATTCTTCGGGGAACAACTGGTCATCACCGGATACCGGCACGCTGGATGGGGCCCGTCAACAGGCCTGGAAGTAGGCGATGTGATTACGGCAGTGAACGGGGAGGGTGTAATGGATATCGTTGACCGGATGCTGAGGTACACACCGGCGTCCAATTACCCCACACAGTTGCGCGACATGGGCCCCAAGTTGTTACGGACCAATGATCCGACCCTGCGGATCGCGGTTGTCCGCGATGGTGAACCCCACACAGTCGCAATCGATACCTATGAACCGGGGGCATTGAAAATGCGCAATCTTTTCGTGAGTACCGACACCAGCTTCCGGATGCTGGCCGATGATATCGCCTACTTGAACAACGGCACGCTGGATGCGGATAACCTTGGCGCGTACTGGGATCAAATCCAAGGCACGAAGGGCCTGATCATCGATAACCGCAATTACCCTCGTAAGCCGGGGGCCAACCGGGTAGGGGAGTTTCTCCTATCGGATGAGACGCCTTTTGCACAATTCACGTTTTGCAGCATACAAGAACCGGGTCGGGTCTTTTTCGGAGGCACACCGATGAACACGGGCAAGAAGAACGCGGCGTATTATCGGGGCAAGGTGGTGATCCTGGTGAATGAGGTAACCCAAAGTTCCGCCGAGTTCCATGCGATGGCCTACCGTGTGCATCCCAACGCCACGGTAATGGGCTCCACCACGGCCGGCGCCGATGGCAACGTGTCGCCAATCGTGTTGCCGGGCGGCATCTCGACCGCCATCAGTGGGATTGGTGTGTACTACCCCGATGGCAGGGAAACCCAGCGTGTGGGGATCGTGCCTGATGTGGTGGTGGTGCCAACGGTGGCCGGTGTGAAAACGGGGCGCGACGACGTGCTCGAACGGGCGGTGCAGTTTATTAACGATAGCGCTAGATGAGGGGGCAACAGTTTGTTTTTGGGTTGTTTTGCTATACCCCAATACCGCTTTGCCATATCTACTTGGCGCTACGCCATATGACAAAGGCGTGGCACCACATGCGGATGCCCTGGAAGCGTATAGCAACAACGTGTTGTGGTAATACCATACGCTAGAAGCATATAACAATAAGCTGATGCCATATGCAGGTGGCGGGAAATCATATAGCAACGCCGCGTTGCCATATAGCAATGGGCTCTTGCTATGTGGTATCGGCCGCTTGCCATATAGCAACCGGGTAGATGCATACCTCAACGGGATGAAGGGGTACACTGGCGGGGCGTTACGGTACGGCAGTGGCCAGTTGCGATATACCAGTAGCTTCCCACCATACGGCAATACCTTTTCGGCATATACATGAGCACTTTCCGTATACCGCAACAACCGCTTGCTATATATCGGCGGGCTATCGACACATAACAACGCATTTTTGCCATATGCATATGCGCTGTCAGCGTATGTTTTGAGCACGTTGCTTTATGGCGAACGCGTAATAAATATATACTTGAGGCCGTTGCCGTATGGCAAGCGTGTATTGTATTACTACAATAGGCTGAAAGCATATAGCAATAGGCTAAGTATATATAGCAAACGTGCAGGTATATATCACAAAACCGTTAAAATAGGGATAGAAACCGTTGATTGAGAGCCTTTAAGCCGATGGCTTATTAGAATTATCCCCGAGTTTAGAAATATTTGACAGAAACCGCTATATTAGCCAATATTTGTCAAGTCAAATTTCAAACAAACAACGATGATTGGTGAGAAGATCCGGGAGTTGCGAGAAGCGAACAATATCCTGATCCGGCAGCTTGCTGCTCAATTGGATATCGATACGGCTCTATTAAGCAAAATGGAGCGCGGTGACCGCTTTTTTCGGAAAGAAGACCTAACGAAAATAGCCACCATTTTCCAGATTTCGGAAGATGAGTTGTTGACGCTATGGCTGGCGGATAAAGTCATCAAAACCATTGAACCGGAATCTTTCCAAAAGGAAGCATTGGAGTTAGCATTGAAGACCATTAAATAACCTATACAACAAAAAAGCATGAGCGTAGAAAAACTGGATATGCAGTCGCCGGATTTGGTAAACCAAAATATAGAAATGTTGGCGGAGTTGTTTCCGAATTGTGTAACGGAGAGTGAAAATGGCAAGGCAATTGATTTTGATCTGTTGCGGCAGGAGCTTAACGGCGCGGTGGTGGAAGGTACCAAGGAAAGGTACCGACTGGAATGGCCGGGAAAGAAAGAGGCTATCGTAACGGCCAATCTGCCTACCACCAAAACACTGCGTCCGGTGCGTGATGATTCCGTAGACTTCGACAACACCGAAAATCTTTATATCGAGGGCGATAATCTCGAAGTGCTCAAACTTTTGCAGGAAAGTTACCTGGGCAAGGTCAAGATGATTTATATCGATCCGCCTTACAATACCGGAAAAGACTTTGTGTATAAAGACAATTTTTCGAAAAACACGCAGGACGAACTTTTTGAAAGTGGTCAAAAGGATGAATACAACCAACGTTTGGTCGTCAATCCCGAAACCGCTGGTCGGTATCATTCTGATTGGTTAAGTATGATGTATCCGAGATTGAAGTTGGCGAGGAATCTTTTAAAAGACGATGGGGTGATTTTTATTTCTATCGGGGAACAAGAAGTCCACAATCTAAAAAAAATAGCCGATGAGGTTTTTGGAGAAGTAAATTTTATTGGTGCTGCTGGCAGAATATCTAAAAAAGCAAATAATCAAGGTGATTATTGGGCACCAAATTTTGATAACGTATTAACATATTCTAAAAGTAGAGAATTTGCTGTTCCGTTTTTCGGAGGAATCAATTACGATAATTATACAGAGGTAGAAGCCGAGGGACCTCGAAAAGGAGAAAAATATCAATTGGTCAGGCTGTATATGACGAGTTTGGACCCAATGCGAGGCTGTAACAACCAACGTTATTATATAGAATGCCCTGATGGGTCCTTCGTTATCCCTCCAGGCGAAGTTTTCCCAAATGAAATTAAAGATGGGGCGAATGTATCACCTAAAAGTGGAAAAGATAAAGTATGGAGATGGTCATATAATTCATATTTAGAAAAAAAAGATCAAATAGTTGTCAAACAAGTTCGTTCTTCAAATCTTGTTAATGAGCGAGGTGAAAAAACATTTTGGAATGTTTACACCAAAACATATTTACAAGATGTAATCGATAAATCTACAGCAACCCCAAATAATTTTATAGAAGATCATATTAATCAAAAAGCTTCCCATGAGTTAAAGGCTCTTGATATACCATTTGACTTTGCAAAGCCAAGTTCGTTAGTGGAATTTTTAGCGCAAACGTGTCGAGTTGAAAAAGATGATATTGTTTTAGATTTCTTTTCGGGTTCTGCTTCCTCGGCCCATGCTGTTATCAACTTAAATTCAAAAGATTTGGGTAGTAGAAGGTTTATCATGGTTCAATTACCAGAAGATACAGATAAAAACAGTGATGAATTTAAAGCCGGCTACAAAAATATCTGCGAAATCGGCAAAGAACGTATCCGTCGAGCTGCCAAGAAAATCAAGGAAGAAACCGGAGCGGATATCGATTATGGGTTCCGCGTATACCGTTTGGACGAAAGTAATATGCAGGATGTGTATTACAAACCGCAGGATTACCTGCAAACCAATCTCGATTTATTTGCGGATAATGTGAGACCCGATCGCACGGCCGATGATTTACTGGCCCAGGTCATGCTGGATTGGGGGCTGCCGTTGAGTTTGAAGATTGAGCGATTGGAAATAGCCGGTAAAGATGTTTTCCGTGTCGCCGAAAATTCCTTATATGCTTGTTTTGACAAAGGCATTGACGAGGCTTTTGCCAAGGAAATTGCTGAAGACCAGCCTTTACGTGTCGTTTTCCGGGATAGCGGTTTTAAGGATGATACGGCTAAGGTAAATGTTAAGCAATTACTGAAACAATTGAGTCCGGAAACCGAAATGAAAGTGATCTAATGAAAGGTGCTAGAGAGTTAATACAACAGCTCAATCATACGGACGAGTGCAATTGGATAGAGGCCAAACGAGGGAGTGCCGTCGACCGATCCATATTGGAGACGGTGTGTGCGTTTTCAAATGAGCCTGGATTGGGTGGAGGGTATATTTTATTAGGTGTAGAGCAGGAAAGTATTTCGCTGTTCCCCTCTTACGAGATTACCGGGGTAGAACAGACCGACAAGGTTCAACTGGATTTGGGTACCCAAAGTGCTTCCATGTTCAATCAACCGATTCGCCCGAGTATCCAGGTGGAAAAAATCGGTGATAGAAATGTGATTGTCATACATGTCCCCGAATTGCCCGATGGACAGAAGCCGGTTTACTTCAAAAATGAAGGGTTGCCGCAGGGCGCTTTTCGTCGTATCGGTTCTTCTGATCAGCGCTGTACGGATGATGACCTATTTGTCTTTTTCAACAAAGAAGACTCTTTGGATAGCAGTGTGGTCAATGATTCGTCGTTGGATGATATCAGCGAAGAAGCGATTGAAATCTATCGAAGTCTGCGGTCTAAGGTCAACCCCTATGCAGAAGAATTGCAATATGATGATTTGGATTTGCTTCATTCCTTAGGTTGTGTAAAGAAGGAAAAAGACAATATGCGTTTGACCTACGCCGGGTTATTGCTATTCGGTAAACGTATTGCTCATCGTAGACTGCTTCCGATGGTCCGTGTTGATTATATTCGGGTGCCAGGTAATGAATGGATCGAAGATCCTGAGAATCGATTTACAACGATTGACATGCGAGGTGCATTGATTGAAATGGTACAACGTGTTTTTAGCCAGATTACGGACGACCTCCCGAAAGGATTTTTGCTGCCGGAGGGTGAGTTGCAGGCGGAAAGTATTGGCTTGCCAAGCCGGGTGCTTCGTGAAGCCATCGTAAATGCGCTGATTCATAGGACTTATCGGGTGAATCAACCGATTCAGATTATTCGTTACGGCAATCGGATTGAAATAAAAAATCCCGGCTTTTCGCTTAAACCAGAAGATCATTTGGGTGAGCCTGGCTCCCAAAATAGGAATCCATATATCGCTGCTGTATTCCATGAAACAAACCTCGCGGAGACGAAAGGTTCTGGCATACGGACCATGCGTTCCTTAATGGAAAAGGCAAATATGCTGCCTCCAACGTTTGAAAGTGATCATGGTCGAAATCAATTTACCGTACGTTTGCTTCTGCACCATTTCCTTGGTGTGGACGACGTAAAATGGCTGTCTACTTTTGATGGGTATGGTCTGAATGAAGACCAAAAACGGGCATTAATCTTCACCCGGGAAGTTGGTGCTGTGGATAATTCATCCTATCGTCAATTGAATGGTGTGGATATATTGAAAGCGAGTGCCGACCTCCGGGATATGCGTAATAAAGAGATATTGGTACAGAAAGGGAAGAGTCGCGCTACCTATTATGTGGGCGGTAAGAATTTTGTTGTAGAAAATGGTGTTGCTTCAGCTGATGGCCTTAAAACACCACCTCAAGCTACTAACACACCAGCCGATGGTCTTAAAACACCACTTCAAGACGTTAGTGCACCAGTTCAAGTGCTTAGTACGCCACCTCAAGGCGTTAGTGCACCAGTTCGTGAAGACCATACAGCTACACTCGATAAAATTGGTACCCAAATTCTTGATAAGATAGCAAAACTGCCGGCCAGGACAGCTGATGCCCGTATTATAGAAGATATTATAGCAGAGGTATGTTTACATGGTTATTTTAAAGCATCTGAAATAGCATGGCTTCTAAAGCGTAGTGAGGATTATGTAAAACGTAAGTTTTTAACTCCTATGATAAATCAAAAGAAACTCATGTACAGATTTCCGGATATGATTAATCATCCTGAACAAGCCTATATAACTGCTAAGACCGATAAACAATGAAATTACAATTCAAGGAACAAGATTTTCAGGTCCAAGCGGTAAAGGCGATAATCGATTGTTTTGAAGGGCAACCGTTGAAAACCAATCGTTTTACGCTGGAACGGAGCAAAGAGCTGATCCGGAAAGCCAAGCAGGCTGCTAGCGGCGGTATACAAGCTTCAGTCTTTGACAATGACGTATTAGAAGATATCGGTTATCGCAATAGCCCCTTGCAGCTTACAGACACCCAGGTGCTGAAGAATATCCAAACGGTGCAGCAGCAAAATGGATTGAACGAGAGTGCCGGCATCGAACGCCCTAAAGGAATCAAACTGGGGTATAACCTGACCGTCGAAATGGAGACCGGTACCGGCAAGACCTACACCTACATCCGCACCATGTATGAATTGCATAAGCACTACGGGTGGAGCAAGTTTATTGTTATCGTTCCCAGCATCGCAATCCGTGAGGGTGTGTACAAGTCTTTTCAGGTCACACAGGATCACTTCCAGGAGTTATATGGTCATAAGATCAATCCGTTTATTTATAACTCGGGCAGGCCGCAGGATATTGAGAATTTTGCCACGGACAGCCGTATAAGCGTGATGATTATCAATACGCAGGCATTCAATGCCAGCGGTGCGGATGCGAGGCGGATTTACATGGAGTTGGATCAGTTCGGAACCCGGAAACCAATCGATATTATCGCGCAGACCAATCCCATATTAATCATTGATGAGCCGCAGTCGGTGGATGGTGAAAAGACGTTGAAAAGCATGCAGGACTTCAAACCGCTCTTTACCCTTCGGTATTCGGCGACGCACAAGGTAGAATACAATAAAGTGTATCGACTGGATGCATTGGATGCTTATAACAGAAAATTGGTCAAGAAAATACAAGTCAAGGGGATTAACCTCAAGGGGTCAACGGGTACGACAGGGTATCTGTACCTTGAGCAGATTAGCCTTAGTACCACAAAGCCGCCCTTCGCTATTGTGGAGTACGAGGAGCGATCCGGCGAAGGCGTAAAAAAGACTCGAAAAAAGCTTGCCGAGGGAGCTAATCTTTATGAGTTGTCCGGCAACTTGCCTGTTTACAAGAACCATGTGATTACGGAAGTCAATGGATACCTGAATAAAATCGTGGTTAACGGTGAGGATATTTATCCAGGCGACATCGTCAATGACAAGGATGAACATGCATTTCGGAGGGTTCAAATCCGTGAGACGATCCTATCGCACCTCCAAAAAGAAAAGCAATTATTTGGTAAGGGGATTAAGGTATTGAGCCTGTTCTTTATTGATTCGGTAGACAAGTACCGCGTATATGATGAAACGGGAGAAAAGGTGCTCGGCGAATATGCCAAGATCTTCGAGGAAGAATATAATAAAGTACGCAACGACTTTTTGGACTTATTCCAGCAGGATTATAATGATTATCTGAAAGATACCGATCCAAGTCAAGTGCATAAGGGCTATATGCCTACTAGCTATGTTGATTACCTGCAGCGGGATGGCGCGGACAAGATCCATGAAGGTTATTTTTCGATTGACAAAAAGGGTAAAAGTGTGGACCCATCGGTGAAGCGGGGCAAGGAAGATTCTGACGATATATCGGCGTATGACCTGATCATGAAAGACAAAGAGCGCTTATTGAGTTTTGACGAACCGACACGCTTTATTTTTTCCCATTCGGCATTGAAAGAAGGCTGGGACAATCCGAATGTCTTTCAAATCTGTGCATTGAAAAGTGCGGAATCAGGCAGCCAGACAAGAAGAAGACAGGAGGTGGGCCGTGGCATGCGCCTTTGTGTGGACAGTCGGGGTGTCCGCCAGGATTTTGAACTCATTGGGGAGCAGGTACATGAAGTAAATAAATTGACGGTCATTGCCTCGGAAAGCTATGAAGCTTTCGCGAAAGGGTTACAAGCTGAGATTGCAGCGACTTTGGCTGACCGGCCTCAAAAAGCCGAGATTGCTTACTTTGTTGGGAAAGTCGTGTCTGACGCACCGGATAAGCGTTATCGCCTTACGGAGGATGATGCCCGGAAAATCCAGTTCCAACTCATTATCGGCCAAATCATTGACCAAGATTACCGGATTACGCCAGCTGGTCGTGAAATCATCGAAAAGGGTGCCACACCATTGCCGGAACACCTCGAACCATATCGGGAATCGATAAATCAGCTGTTGGTCTCCATCTATTCCGGCAAGGCGATCAAACCGGAGGATGAACGGCAGACGGTTGTATTGAATACAAATGCGAACTTCAAAAAGAAGGAATTCCAGGCACTTTGGGATAGAATCAGCTTGAAAACCATCTATGAGGTACAATTTGATACGGAGAAGCTGATCGGTGAAAGCAAGCGCCAGATCAATGCGAAGCTACATATCAGCGACCGCGTCTATGAAGTGAAATCCGGAGAGCTTGAAGACGGCACGAAAGAGCAAATGCAACAGGGTGCGTTACTGCGCGAATCCAAGAGGGAATACTTGAAACTCAATAACGATTTGTATTCGGATACACTATATGACATTGTCGGTGAGATCGAGGAGAAAACGAACCTTACCAGGCGTACCATCGTCGAAATATTGAAAGCTATCCGGGAGGAAAAGTTTGCCATGATCCGGAAGAACCCGGAAGAGTTTATTGCCAGGTGTTGTAAGCTGATCAATGAGGCGAAAGCCAGCTTGATCATCAATAATATCGTTTATCACAAAACCGATGAGCGGTATGATGCCAAAACCATTTTCACGAACGATAAATCGGCATTGCGTCATTCGGATCTGCTGAAGAAGCACGTCTATGACTATTTGACTTCCGATTCCAAAATTGAGGCGGATTTCGCACACGCCCTGGAAAACAGTGTCGAAGTGGTTGTGTATGCTAAGTTGCCGCGGAGTTTTTACATTTCGACTCCGGTGGCAAAATATAGTCCCGACTGGGCCATTGTTTTCGACAAGGACAAAGTCCGCCATATTTATTTTGTCGCTGAAACCAAGGGCTCCGACTCCGATATGGAGTTGCGGGAAATTGAAAAACTGAAGATACATTGTGCTGAAGAACATTTTGATACTATCAGTGGTGGAATAGTTAAATTCTCGAAAGTAAGTGGCTACGACAAAATGATGGATATCATACGGAGCAATTGATATTAATCAACACGGACATATGGAGCTCATTGATAACGTAAATAGTCGCTTGGGGGATGATCTCAAGGTAAGCATTAAAAAAGGCAGTAAGATCAGCATTGCCGCTTCTTCCTTTTCTATTTACGCCTATGAAGTGCTTAAAAAGGGACTCGAGAAAATAGATGAGTTACGTTTCATTTTTAGTTCCCCAACGTTCGTTGAAGAGCACTTTAAGAAAGAAGTGCCGAAGTTTTTTATCCCACATCTCTATAAGGAGGCGGACCTGTGTGGTGGAGAATTTGAACTAAGGCTTAAAAACCAGCTTAATCAGCGCGCTATCGCGCGGGAATGTTCGAAATGGGTAAAGGCGAAGGTAACATTCAAGTCCAACAAACATTTTCACCAGCCTCTACATGGTATGATCCATGTCGAAAATAGTCCGACTGATTCTGTTAATTATTCAAATATCGGCAGTTTCACCACGGCAGACCTTGGATTCACCCATAAAAAAGGTTTTCCCACACTCATTCAAAAGACAAGTTTTCCTAATAGCCAGGCATACCTGGATTGGTTTGATCAGGTGTGGAGCAATGAGGATGACTTGAAAGAGGTTACGGCGCAGGTTCAAAGTTATTTTGAAAGCGCTTACCGTGAAAATAGCCCGGAATTCATCTATTTCATCACGTTGTATAACATTTTCAATGATTTTCTGGATGACCTTTCGTTGGATGCTATACCCAATGATCAAATCGGATTTAAGGATACATTGATTTGGAGCAAATTGTATAATTTCCAGAAAGATGCAGTGATTGGAGCTATTAATAAATTGGAAAAATTTAGTGGCTGCATCATCGCGGACAGTGTTGGTCTTGGCAAGACCTTTTCTGCATTGGGCGTGATTAAATATTACGAGATGCGGAATAAGGATGTCCTGGTTTTATGTCCTAAAAAACTTGAAGCGAACTGGAATACTTACCGGCAAAACGACAAGAATAATTTTCTTGCTGCGGATCGATTCCGGTATGACGTGTTATTCCACACCGATTTGAGCCGTGATCGGGGCATGAGCAATGGCAGGATTCTGGAAAATGTGAATTGGGGAAATTACGGATTGGTGGTAATTGATGAATCCCATAATTTCAGAAATAACAATCCCTATTCAGATCGCGAAAACCGCTATCAGAAACTGCTGCGAAAGGTAGTCAAAGAAGGGATAGAAACCAAAGTACTGATGTTGTCCGCTACACCAGTGAACAATCGTTTCAACGACCTTAAGAACCAACTCGCACTGGCCTATGAAGGGCAACCTCATCTGATCGATCAGAAGTTAGCGACAAAAAGTGGTGTTGAACAGATATTCCGCAAGGCACAGCAAGCATTCAATGTTTGGAGCAAATATGATGCATCGCGTCGCACGACGGAAAATTTGCTTGACATGCTGGACTATGACTTCTTCGAAATATTGGATTCGCTCACCATTGCCCGTTCCAGAAAGCATATTACGACCTACTACGATACAACTGCGATCGGAAAGTTTCCCAAACGGAATGAACCTTTATCCATTCAGAGCGCACTGACAAAAGATGGCCAAGTCACCTATGTGGAAATTGCCGAAAAGCTTATCCTGTTAAATCTTTCGGTCTATACACCATTGAACTATATTTTGCCAAGTAAGGTTGAATTCTATCGGGGCCTGTATGAGAAAGATGTCCGGTCGGGTGCTGGAAAGTTGTCTCAAATTGACCGCGATAATAGTTTACGGATTTTGATGCGAATTAATTTGCTGAAACGCCTGGAAAGTTCGGTGGATTCTTTCCGGATTACGCTGGAGGGGATCATCGCGCAAATTGAGCGCGCCATACATACGGTGGAAGAAGGAGGAAAAGCAGATTATGAGGGCATCCAAGCTAAGATCGAGGATGAAAATTTCGATTGGGAGTCAGACTGGGGTGAAGAGGAATTTTTCATTGGCAAAAAGATTAAGGTCCATGTCGCGGACATGGATGCTGTGCGATGGCGTGAAGACTTAGCTGAAGATCTATATTTACTTAAAAGCCTGTGGAGTAGCATTGAAACCATACGTGGCACGGAAGATTATAAACTGAATCATTTGATTGGCTTACTGGAGGGAAAAATCAACCAGCCGTTTAACACGGATAATAAAAAGGTGATCATCTTCACCGCATTTGCCGATACCGCCAATTATCTGTACAGTAATATCCAAGAGCAGTTTAAGACGAAATACGGCTTACATACAGCATTGATCACCGGATCCAGGAAGATTAGTAATGCCACAAAAATCCCGTCTGATCTCAATGCTTTATTGACTTGTTTTTCTCCGGTTTCCAAGGGCAAAGGGCTTGTGTACCCCGAGTTGAAGGAATCGATTGACATATTAATTGCAACGGATTGTATTTCAGAAGGTCAGAATCTCCAAGATTGTGATTTTTTAGTGAATTATGACATCCATTGGAATCCGGTACGTATCATTCAGCGCTTTGGTCGGATAGATCGAATTGGCTCGAAAAATGAAACCATTACCATGGTTAATTTTTGGCCGGATGTTACCCTTGATGCTTACATCAACTTAAAGCAAAAGGTTGAAAGCAAGATGCTGATAACTAACATGGCTGGTACCGGAGACGATAATATTTTGAATGAAAATGACCCGGATCTCGAATACCGAAAGATTCAATTGCAGAAGCTGAAAGACGAGGTCATAGATTTGGAAGATCTGCGCGAAGGGGTTGATATCACGGACCTGGGCTTAAATGATTTTAGGGTTGATTTAGCCAATTTAATCAAACAGTATGGTCCGTTAAACAATATTCCGGAGGGATTGCACGCGGTGGTGAAATCGTCAACGGTGCTTCCGCCCGGTGTGATATTCGTGCTAAAAAACCTAAATTCTTCCGTTAACATCAATAAGGTAAATCGTCTGCATCCGTTTTACCTGGTGTATATGAACAGTTTAGGTGGTGTGCAGTTGCGGCACGTGGATTCGAAAAAGATTCTTGATGCCATGCGGATGTTATCCAACGGGCATAAGGAACCGCTTATTGATTTGTGCAAGGCGTTAAGCAAGGAAACCGATGAATATCATGATATGAGTAGGTACTCTCAATTGTTAAAGCAGAGTATCGGATCCATCATTGAAACGGAGGAAGAGAAAGAAGTACAAAGCCTCTTCCGGTCGGGAGGCACCACGGCATTGACGGAAAAACTCAAGGGGTTAGAGGATTTCCAATTAATTTCATTTTTAATTGTTCGCTGATGGTGGATGTCTTTCAGTTACCGAAGACCACATTCGTCAACCGTATCGTTCCGAAAAATGCCTTTGATGAGTATACAGATACCAAGCAAAAAAAACTTTTTACGGACTTAGTGTCCAAAATTACATGGACAAACAAATTGGCTGCGGATACAATCAACCTATCGGGGAAAACGCTTGACGAGATCCAAATCATCCAAATTGAGCTAAAAAGCAAACAGGAGATACCGGAGGTATTGGCCGTCATTGACAAGGCTAGTCCGTATGCTATTATTTTCATCGTCTATTTTGGCAGGGAATACTACCTGTCAGCATCCAGCAAACATGCTCATCCTGTAAAGACCGATATATCAGTAATTGACTGGACGTTTAAGTCTGAATGGTGGTCAGACCAAGGTTTACCTTACCGCCTAACCCTGAAAGAAACCCTGGATTTTGTTTTCTTCGATTTCTGCAAGCAATTGTCGGGTTTCGTTGATAGTGACCTTCGAACCATCGCTGCCTTGGTAGAAAAGAGCCGCCTTTTGGACCAGCTTCAGCGGGAAGGTAAGAAACTGAAATCAGAAATTTCCAGAAGTAGACAGTTTAACAAAAAGGTTGAATTGAATCTTCGTTTAAGCGAGGTTTTAAAGCGCATTGAACGACTCCATTAATGCTATAGAACGTCCACTGGATAATTTCATGGCACTTTAGACTTGATTACTTTTGAAACAACGCTGATTAATTCTGTACACCCCGAGGATTTTCATCGCGTCGGTTTGGTTTACAAAAAAACAGTAGTTTTACCCATTCGTACTGCGTAAACAGACATGGAAGAAAAGCAACCCATCATCAGCATCACCGGCCTTGAAAAATGGTATGGTAGCAAGCATATCCTAAAGGGCATTGACCTCGATATCTATCCCGGCCAGATTATCGGTTACATCGGGCCGAACGGCGCGGGTAAGTCGACCACCGTGAAAATACTTTGTGGACTGATCACCGATTTCAAGGGCACGGTGACCGTCGATGGCATCGACCTGCGGGGCGATGCACTCGCGGTGAAAGCCAAAATCGGATACGTGCCCGAAAATGCAGAACTTTATGATGTGCTCACCCCGCTGGAATACCTCGATTTCGTGGGTAAGCTCTACGGTATGGAAGCACCGGTCATTCGCAGCCGGGCAGAACGGCTGCTGGCAAGCTTCGGGCTCGGCGAACAACTCAACACGCGCATGGACACGTTCTCGAAGGGCATGCGGCAGAAGGTACTGCTCATCGCGGGGATCATCCACAATCCACGCATTATCATGCTTGATGAACCGCTGTCGGGCCTGGATGCCAATGCCGTGATTACCGTGAAGGAAATGATATCCCTGCTGGCAAAGGAAGGGAAAACCATCTTCTACTGCTCGCACATGATGGATGTGGTAGAGAAAATTTCCGACCGTATCCTGCTCATTAACGATGGCGCTATCGTGGCCGATGGTACGTTCGACTCCCTGAAGCACGGGCATGGCGAAACGTTGGAACACGTTTTCGCACGGCTTACGGGCCGGGCGGGTGATAGCAATGATGCCGCCCGGATCATTTCAGCCCTCGACGAACAATAGTAGGATGACCTCATGAATAAACTGATCCTCGAAATGCTGCTGCTGCCTGCGTTCCTATGGAAGCGCCTGGGCGTTGATTTAGCCAAACTCCGGTTAATCCTGACGGTCAAACTGGTCATCGATAACCGTCGCCCGATGATGTCGTGGGCAACCGGGTCGAAGAAAAAATCATCGAACACGAGCATTATCCAGACCATCGTGATGGCGGTGATGGGGGCGATGTTCTTATTGTATTATTTCCTCCTGGACGACTCTTTCGTCGCTGATTCCTTCTACTTTTTCTCCCTGATGTGCGTGTTGGCATTGATGCTGATCAGCGAGTTCTCAACCATCTTATTGGATACGCGCGACCAGTTCATCGTCTTGCCGCGGCCGGTAGACGACCGGACATTTTCGGTAAGCCGTATCCTGCATATTGGCATCCTCCTGCTTGGTTTATTGGTGGGTCTTGCCTTGCCGGGATTGATTTATGCCCTAGTGGCGAACGGCATCGTCGGAGGTGCCATTTTCCTCCTGCAAACCGTCATTGCCGGTATACTCACCTTGCTCATTGTCAATCTTTTCTACTTGATGATGGTGAAATGGCTCTCCGCACAGCGGTTGAAAGATACGGTGTCGATATTTCAGGTCGTATTTTCGGTAGCTATATTCTCATCCTATTATCTGGGACCGACATTGTTGCGTAGTGAATGGGTACAGCAATTGACCATCGCTTCTACACCGGCAGCGTGGTTATTGCCTCCCGTGTGGGTCGCTTCCATCCAACAGCTCGTCGTACCACCCTTTTCGGGGTTGGTGGTGGCGCTTAGCGTATTGGGTCTGCTAACCCCGTTGGTGGCGTTGTGGTTGGTGGTACGGATGTTTGCCACCGGATTCAATGACAAAATTGCGGCAATAGCCGGTGGGAGCGGTGGCGATACGGCACCTAAGGTAGCGCTTGGTCCCACCACGGCAAAGCGTACCCTTGGGGATCGGCTTGGCTCACTGGTTAGCCGTACACCGCTGGAAAGCGCGGGGTTTGCCATCGTGTGGCTCATCACCGGCCGGTCGCGGGAGTTTAAACAGAAAGTCTATCCGTCGCTGGGTTTCATACCGGTATATTTCGTGTTTCTCTTTTTCGTGGGTTTCGGTGGTGATGCGGAGGGGACAGGGAGTTCGCTGATGGCCAAATTGGAACGGATGCGCGAACAAGGCACATTCATTGTCTTGTTTTACCTGTCGATATTCACGCTGATGACGGTTTTCCAGTCCATTTCGCAGAGTGAGCGCTTTAAAGCGGCATGGGTGTATCATGCCGCACCACTACGCGCCCCCGGCGAATTGATGGCAGGTGTCCTCATGGCCGTGCTTGTCAAGTTCTTCTATCCCTATATTTTTATATTGGTCGTGATCGGCATCCCTGCGATGGGAGTTGGGATTGTTAACGATGCCCTGCTTGCTGCCGGTATTGGCAGTATCGAAGCCCTGTTGATTGCCCTGTTTTTGACCAAAGCATACCCATTTTCACGGCCTATCAAACAGCAGGGGGGACAGATTGTCGTGACGCTGCTATTGACGGGATTTGTGGGGCTGCTTGGATACGTCCATTATTTCTTTGCCGCAAATGACGCACTCATTTGGGGGATAGCTACCGCGGCGTGGATTGTTTTCATCATCCTAATGAAGTATTTCCGCAAAGAATTTCATCACCTTGTCGCTGTACCTACTACCTAACTGCTGCATCATCGTTAGCTCATCCCACCAACCAGTCTGGGAATACCCCGAGTAGCCATACCGCAACGGTGAGGAGCACAGCCAACCATAGGATGGAATGCCGCAACGGTTTTATTTCGGATTGGCTTTCCGCTGTTTTTAAGAAGGCATGCAACGGAATCTTGAAGTAAAAGAACAAGGAAATAACGGTGGTGAGTGCCCCCACGATCAACAGCACGACCATGCCGATATCACCTGTGGTCTGCCAGTCGTGGAAGACCGCAGTGAATACGAGCAACTTGGCCACGAAGCCCGAGGTAGGGGGGATGCCCGTAAGCGATATCATGATGAGGGTAAAACAAACCAGCGCCAGCGGCATGGCCCTGCCCAGACCGTGATATTGCCTCACGTCCACAGCTCCGGTGCGTGACTCGATGTAGCCGGTAAGCATGAATACGCCCATATTCATCAAGGAGTAGACCGCCAAATAGTATAATAAGATCGTATGGTCTTGGGCGGAATACGCCAGCACAGCCATCATGAGGAAACCGGTGTGGCCGATGGATGAATAGGCCATCATGCGCTTCACATCGGTCTGCCGCAGGGCAGCCAGGTTGCCCCAAAGCATCGTCACCGCAGCCGCAGCCACCAGCAGCAACCGAAGGTGCTGGTAGGCGAAACTATCCGGCGGCCATGCATACAGGATATTGGCCAACAGGGCAATACCGGCAATTTTAGGAGCGGTGGAAAGGAAGGCCGTAACCGGCGTGGGCGCCCCTTGGTACACGTCGGGCGTCCAGAAATGGAAGGGCACGAAGGTGAGTTTGAACCCGATGCCCGTGAAGACGAACAGGAGGGCGATGGTGACGAGCAAAGGCGATGCACCAGTAAGCCCCTGGATATGCTGGGCTGAGGTGTAGTCGAGGTTGCCCGTGAAGCCGTAGAGCAACGACATCCCGTAAAGCATCACCGCGGAGCACACGGCACCGAACAGCACGTACTTCATCGCCGCTTCGGTCTGCCGGGAATCCTTGGCGAGATAGCCGACCATCAGATAGGAGCCAATGGATACCATTTCAATGGCGATAAAGGTGAGAAGCCAATTGGAGGCGAGCGCCATGAGGTTCAGGCCGATCTGCACGGCCAGCAAAATAGGGTATAGATCGCCCGTTTTTTTGCGGTGCGCGCCGAAGTCGGGACTGGCATGCACGAAGCAGGCAAACAGCAGGCCGACGATGGCAATCAATATACGCATGTATTGGCTGACTACATCGGTGGCCACCATGCCGAATAATACGCCGTCGGCATCGGGCGCGGCAAGTTGGAAGCCACTGCATACGGCGGAGAGGGCGATCCCGATCAGCGCAACAGTGAACGTGGCGTGTCGCCACAGCCGGTCGACGAACAATCCGGTGAGGATGCTTGCCACGAATGCCGCGATCAGCACCAGTTCCGGTGCCAGTGCGGGCAATCCGCCGACGATGTGGTCCAGTCTTTCGCTTATATCGGGTAGTTGGGAAGTCATTTCGTTACTAATTCAACCAGCGCCAGTACCGACGCATTGATTTTGTCCAGTGCTAAGGCAGGGTATACGCCCAGCGCCAGCGCTAGCACCAGCATGGGCACCATAATCACCGTTTCGCGCGGCGATGCGTCCGTAAGCGCTTCAGACCATACCGCTCCTCCCTTGAGACGGGGCTGCCCGAAAAACATCCGCTGCAGCGTCCAGAGGAAATAGGCCGCACTCAGCAGGATACCAACGGAACCCGCGATGGCCATCCACCGGGGCAGCAAACCGTTTGCGCTTTCCGCATTGAACGCGCCGATGATAACGAATACCTCGCCGATGAATGCCGAGAACCCCGGCAACCCCAGTGATGCGAAAAAAGCGATTGCGACGAATACCGTATACCGGGGCATCAGCGTGGCCAATCCACGGAAATGGTAGATACCGCGGTCGTGCACCCGGTCGTAGAGCATGCCAACGAGGAAAAATAGGGCGGCCGACAGGAATCCGTGGCTAATCATCTGGAATAGTGCACCGGCCGTACCTTCCGTGGTGAATGAAGCCACGCCCAGCAGCACAAACCCCATGTGCGACACCGATGAATAAGCTATCATACGCTTCAGGTCGCGCTGTGCCAGGGCCACCAGCGCACCGTAGATAATGGACACCACGCCGATTAGGCCGAGCCACCAAGCAGATTGCATGGCCGCATCGGGGAATATGCTAAAGCAGATGCGCAGGATACCATATCCCCCCACCTTCAGCAGTACGCCCGCCAAAATGATGGAAATTGGGGTGGGCGCTTCCACGTGCGCATCGGGCAGCCAGGTGTGCAGCGGTACAATGGGCACTTTGATGGCGAATGCGATAAATAATACGATAAAACCGAGTAGCCGTGCCGGTATGCCGAAGAGTTCCTGGTTGGCCAATGCCGAGAAGAACGATCCGGGCACGTAGTTGGCCGGGTCCATCATGTGCAGCATGTTGAAGGTGTGTGCGCCCGTTTCGGGATTGGTCACCGAGAAATACAGTCCTACGATGACGAGTAGCATGAACACAGAGCCAAACAAGGTGTACAAAAAGAACTTGATGGCTGCATATTCGCGCCGTGCACCGCCCCATATCCCGATAAGGAAATACAGCGGCAGCAGCATCAACTCATAGAAGATGTAAAACAGGAAGAAGTCGAGCGCCGAGAATACACCCATCACGGCCATATCGAGGATCATCAGCAATACAAAATAGCCCTTCGCACTTTTCTGCACATTCCACGAGGCACCGATAGCAATGACCATCACCAATGCCGAAAGGAAAAGCAGCGGCATGGAAAGACCATCCACCCCGATGAAATAATCGATTTCCAAGCGGCCCAGCCCCCCCATGTCGAGCCGTATCCAAGGGATGTGGTCCACGAATTGGTACAAACGTTCCTGGGAGATGCCAGCACCTTTGGGATGAAAGAGGTAATACATGCCGCCGCTCAATACCAGCTGCAATACGCCAGTAGCGAGTGCGATGTATTTATAGGCATTCCGCTTGCCTGTAGGTACAGCAAACATCACCGTGGCGGCGACGAGCGGCAAGAAAATAAGTATGGTTAATAGATGCGGGTTCATGCTTGCACGATCATATGGTATAGCAAAATCACCAAAATTAATAAAAACAGGGTGGAAAAATAACCTTGCAGCCGGCCGGTCTGCGTGCGCCGTACCACGTTGCCCAATCCCCAGGCCAATTTCCCGATGAGCCGGACCAAGCCGTCCACGATACGCTGATCTACCCATCCTGCTGCTGCCGCGAGGCTACGCCCCAATGCGGTAAATCCATGTACGAGGCCATCCACCACATAGGTGTCTACCCAACGCAGCGCACCGGCAAACCGCAAGACCGTACCCACCACGAACCGGTCGTACATGCCATCCAGGTACCCTTGATGGAACGACAGCCGATAAAGCAAGCCGTCGGTTTTGAGGGCATAGGTGCCTTTTACGTACCAACGCCATACCAGTAGCGCAACCGCAACGGTGGCGAGCGCCGAACCGGTCGGGATGGCGAGGTGTAGCATCGGAAGCGAGGCGAACGGCTTCGTGACAACAAGTCCTTGCAAGAGCCATACATGGCCATCGTTCAACGGATGGAAGGTAAACAGCGGGAAGAGCGAACACACGGCTAAAACCAGCATCGGTCCGGTCATCCATACAGCGGGATCGTGCAGTTTGGCCTGGCCGTTGGCCAACGCCGGTGTGGCGGCAGTACCGAAAAACACCTTCGCCAGCAGGCGAAAGATGTAAAAGCTGGTGAGCACGCTCACGAAAGCCAATACATACGGTATGATGTGGGCTGCGCCCTGATGCAATGCTGCCCATTCGAAGGCATGGACCAACAGGGCATCTTTGGAAAGGTACCCCGAAGTGAGCGGGAAGCCCACCAACGCAAGCGAAGCAATCAGCATGGTTGCAAAGGTGACGGGCATATACCGGCGTAGCCCCCCCATGTTGCGGATGTCCTGCGGGTCGATACCAAGCCGGTGCTTATCGTTGAAGTGCTGCATCTCATGGATGACAGCTCCCGCGCAGAGAAATAGCAAACATTTGAAAAACGCATGCGTGGCTAAATGGAACAGTGCGATGGGATATAGACCAATGCCGATGCCTACCATCATGAAGCCCAGTTGCGACACGGTTGAAAAGGCTAATATTTTCTTGATGTCGAATTGGGTAAGCGCGAAATAAGCAGCAATCAAGGCGGTTACCGTGCCTGTGGCAGCGATGACGAGCAAAACGGTATCATCAAATACGGGGAAGATGCGGGCCAGCAGGAACACCCCGGCGGCCACCATGGTAGCTGCGTGGATGAGCGAGGACACCGACGTGGGCCCTTCCATCGCCGCGGGCAGCCAGACGTGCAGCGGGAATTGTGCCGATTTGGCCATGGCACCGAGGGAAAAAGCCAGTCCGGCAGCGGTAATCCAGCCCGCTGGTAATCCACCATGCAGGGTTGAACCCGCTGTACTGGCCCCCGCAGCTGTTGCGAAAAGCCCCTGTGGTCCGAAAAGGGCGTTGATGTCGAGCGTACCGAAGCCGGCGTACAGGATCGCGAAACCGATGAGAAAGCCGATGTCGCCGATGCGGTTGATGATAAATGCACGTTTGTTGGCCTGCACGGCGGCATCCTTGGTAAACCAGAAGCCGATAAGTAAGTAGGAGGCAAAGCCGACGATTTCCCAACAGACGTACATTAGCAGCAGGTTGTCGGCAATGACCAATCCCAGCATCGCCGCACAGAAGAGGCTGAGGAACGTCCAGTACCGGTGGATACCCGGATCGCCCTTCATGTAAGCCACCGAATAAATGTGTACGGGGAGGGCCACTACGGAGACCAACAGCAACATCAGCACGGCCATATTATCCAGCAGTAGGCCCACATGGAAGGCCTGCTCACCGATGGTGAACCACCGCCATTGGATGTGGATGGGCTCTCCGCCCCACACATTGGCAAAGGTATAACCTGCGGCAACGACACTCAATGCAATCGCTGTAATGGAAATAGCCCCGCTTTTGGCTCTTCTACCAGCTATGGCCGATAACAGGAAGCCTATGAACGGCAGCAAAACCGTCGCAAGGGCGGCCAGAAGTGGATATGTCGGTGTCGGTAGCGTCAAGGGTAGCTTAATCTTTTAATTGGTTGATGTCTTCCGGATTGATGGTCTTATGGTGCTTATATACGTTGAGGATGATAGCGAGGGCCACGGCCACGCCTGCTGCCGCCAATACGATGGCAAAGAGCGCGAAGGCCTGGCCACCGTAGTGCTCTGTGTCATAGCGCCCGAAAGCGACGAGGTTGAGGATCGCAGCGTTGATCATCAGTTCGATACCTACCAGTACCATAATCGCATTGCGGCGCGCCATGACGGCATACAGGCCAATCGAAAAAAGGCATGCACCCACAACGAGAAAATGCGTAAGCGTAATCATGGTGTATCCTCCTTCCGGGTCAGGTGGGCGGCCCCGATCAACGCCATCATAAGCAACACGGAGACCACTTCGAACGGCAGGAGGTATCTTGTCATCAACTGGATACCGATATGCTGGATGGTGCTGTCGGTAGGCGCGATGATGGTGCCCTCTTGTTCGGCAACCGCGATCCACGCAGGTTGTTGCGCCCCTAGCTGTAACGATGCGTACACGAGGATGGCCAGGAAACTGGCCGAAATCAATATGGCCTGCCATACCGGTAAGGCAAAAAAGTGAGCAGTACCCGTTTGCAACTGGTCCAGCAATGTTTTGTTAGACAACATGAACGCAAAGAGCATCAACACCAATACGCCGCCTACGTAAATGAGTATTTGGGTAATGGCTACGAAATCGGCCAATGCGAAGACATACAGGCCGGCCACGGAAAAAAGCACGATGAAAAACAGGAACAAGGCCCTTGCCAGGTTATGCATGCTGACCAGGACAATGGCTGAGCCGATGGCTATTATTGAAAAGGCGTAGAATACGAGTGCTTGCATTTATTTGCTTTTTGCCGCCTCCTTTTCAGCTTGGAATTTTGTCCATTCCCGTTTCTTTTCTTCCACTTCTTCCGGCGTCATATCAGCGAATGAATAGGTCAGCTCCGCCAAATTGGTCATGCTCCGGTCGTATTGGTCGGTCATGGTGATGCATTCCGTGGGGCACACCACCGTGCATAAGCCGCAATACATGCATTTAGCCATATCGATGTCGAACTGGGCAGCATAGAGACGTTTGACACTGCCGTCCGACGTTTTTCCGATCACGTCGGTGGCTTTTACCGATTCGATGGTGATGCAATCCACCGGACAGGCTTTTGCACACAGATCGCAGACGATGCAGTCGTCGATTTCGACATCCAGTTGGTAACGGGCTACTTCGGGAATGGGCATTTTCTCTTTCGGAAATTGTACCGTCGTTACGCCTTCCTGCTGTTCGAAATAATTTGCCTTACGGACATCCACCACACCGCGCGACCGCCGTGCACCGAAGAAGTGCGCCAGGGTAACCGCCAATCCCTTGGCAGCGGTAATGAATGCCTGTATGGTTATTTTAAACATTTTTTGCTATTTGCTATTTTGCCATATGCTGTTTGCCGTCTCATATCTCAAAGCTAAACCATCACCCACACCCGCCATATTCCCGAAATGGCCATGCATAGGAATGCCAGTGGCGTCAATACTTTCCAGCAGAGTGCCATCAGTTGGTCAGCGCGCAATCGGGGTAATGTCCATCGGATCCACATCTGTATGCCCACGATGAGCAGGGTTTTGGAGAGCGTCCAGAAAATACCCCAAGCCAATCCGGTGGTCCAGTCGGCCAGTTTCACTGCACCGATATTGGGTAGGGGCGTATTCCAACCGCCTAAAAACACGACAACGCCAATCATCGCTACCAGGAACATCATCGCATACTCGGCGAGGAAAATAAAGGCGAACCGGAGTCCGCCATACTCGGTATGGAACCCGCCTACCAGTTCCGACTCAGCTTCGGGGATATCGAACGGTGCCCGGTTGCATTCGGCAAGAGACGCAATGAAAAAAATCACGTAGGCGAGTAGCAGGTGAGGTGCTTGGAAAATGTTCCATGCGAACAGTCCACCAATAGGGGTTACATCCCACACCCCGGCGAACAACAAGCGCTCGACGGTCTGTATACCTTGATTGATTACGATTTCGCGAAGATCAAGCGTCTGCGTAATCATGACTGCTGCAATCAGCGCCAGGCCCGAAGGGATTTCGTACGAGACAATCTGTGCCACCGCACGCATGGACCCCAGCAATGAAAACTTGTTGTTCGAGCCCCAGCCGGCCATCAATAAGCCGATGGCATCGACGGAAATGATGGCGATGACAAAGAAAAGCCCTAGATACAGGCCGGATGGTGCCATGCCGGGGGCCCAGGGCATTACGGCGAACCCAAGGAATACAGCTACGAAAATAATGACGGGTGCGGCGGCGAAGAGGGCCTTATCGGCCGCCGCGGGCGTGATGTATTCTTTCTGGATGAGCTTCAGGATGTCAGCCAGGGTTTGCAGGCTACCGTATTTCCCGGTCTCCATCGGACCGAGCCGGTCTTGCACAAACCCCGCTATTTTACGCTCGCTGTAGACCGCAAACAAGGTAAAGGCGGCAATGAATCCGAACAGTATAGCACCAACAAGAAGGTATGTAAGGTAAAAAGCCACGTTGCGCTGCTTGCTTAAAATATCGTGCAAACTTAACGATTTGATGGGATAATATATAGTAAGTTAATAGATTATTGTTTTATCAGCTTTTCCGGCAAATATGCGCGACTGTGGAATCTATTGCACGTGCCAAATTGTTGGTGAAGAATTAACCAAAAGGTGCTGTTTTTTTCCTACTTTTATCGTCGATTTACCGATGAATGAACGAACTGCCCGATTTCCGCGCGCCATCATGCTACATATCGCAAAGACATTACTACCGATTCTATTATCCGTTAGCTACCTTATACCTGCCGCTGCGCAAAATTACGCGATTACCAAATTGAAGCTGTTCCCCGATCGCGAAGAGGTGTTGATAAAGGACGTGACGCGCGATAGTAGGGGGTTTATCTGGTTCCTCACCAACGGGGAAATCTATCGATATGACGGGTACCGGTCGCTGGATATCCTAAAAACCATCGCCGGCCAACTACATACGGATGATATGCCGCAGCGTATCCTGGTTGACCAACGGGACCGTTTATGGATGGCCGGAAACGCCAACCTGAGTTACCTCGATCTGAAAACGTGGACGGTACAGCCAGTGGATTCGACCTTGCTGCCGCCCATATCGGACCGCGCAGTGTACTGGATGAAGCGTGTGGCAGATTCGACGTTGGTGATTGCTTATGAAAACGGCCACCTGTTGCTTGTGGAAGGCGGTCGGTACATACTTATCGATGACCTGTACAAGCTGGGGGTGGGAGTCAATAACAACAAGGTTTTCCCGCGGAGTGTCACGATGTGGCGCGGCAAATATTGGGTAGGTACCTCGGTGGGAACATTATTATCTATCGATCCCGATCGAGGGTACGCCATTAAATACCACGAAATACCCGGCATAAGTAACGTGGTCATGAGTTTGATTGCCCAACCCAAAGGGCTTGTACTCGATGTCTACGAGCAGGGCGTTTTTCGGTTCAAAGAAGCGGGGGCTGTGGAAAAGGTGACCACCGAGGGGTTTGCGGTCTCGGCCGATAAGTTTAACGTATTGCAGGAAGGTGGGCAGATACATGCTTACGCCGATGCGGAGTCGGTATGCGTGTTGGATACCAATCTCCACGTTTTGCAGCGATTGGATATGCCGTCGCTGCACCAGTTCCAGACCGCTACAGTCAACATAACTGACCGCGAGGTGCTGCTCGGTAACGAAGAGGGCATTTTTGTTGTTTACCCGAAGACCAAGGGGCTGTCTGACTTGGTGCCGGCCAACCTGAGCGCAAACAAAAGCACCCGGGGAATCCACGTGTTTCCCGATGGTTCCATTTTTTGCGCTACCTATGGCGGAGCGAGTTACTTTGAATCTGACGGCACATTCCACACATTCCCGGAGCTTAAGCATGCTTATGCGGTGCTGCCGATGAATGACAATGAGCTGCTCATCGGTACGGAGGGCGGTTTTCTCAAGCATTTCAACCGCCGTCGCCGCCGTGTCGAAAACCTGCAGTACACGCTCGCTGCAGGTGCCCGGAACCTCCACGCCTTCAACCTGCCCGACTATGTGCTTAATTTGGCAGAGACGGACACCGATTTCTTGATCGGAAGCACCAATGGGCTTTGGCTGTTAGCGAAGGAAAACTACCAATTGAGCCGTGTTGAAGCAGCTACCCAAGGGACGCAACTCTCCGACCTCCATGTGCGCCATATCCATGTGATCGATTCAGGTAACCTGCTGTTGAGTACCAATTTAGGGTTGTTTGAGCTCCTTGGGCAAACTTTGGTGAAGCGCTTCCCGCAGTCTGGCAACCTAGGTATTTATAAGTCGCTGGTGGTGGGCGATACACTGTGGGTGGCGACCCAAGGCAATGGATTGGTGGCTATCGATCGCGACGGACGTGCACGGCAAACGTATACCGCCAACGAGGGGCTAAGCAACAACCTCGTTTATAGTGTGGAGCATGCAGCGGGGATGTTGGTTGTCGGTACGGCAGATGGCTTGAACCTGATTAAGGGAGAGCAGGTGCGCCGTATCGGCACGGCCGAGGGGTTGCGTCAATCGGAGTTCAACGCTGGAGCCTCTTTTTGGGATAAGCCGAGAAATCGTATGTACGTAGGTGGATTGATGGGGTATACGGTGCTCGACATGACACAGCCCTGGTTTGATAACCAGCGCCAATTGGAAAGTTTCGTGACCGAGGTGCACACATCGACAGGGACCGCAGGCGAAAAGCGATCTGATTACACGTGGCCTTATCATGGACTACAAGCATTAATACTGCAGCCCGAACAAAGCCTGACCGGCTTTTATGTCGGAACGCCGGGAAACTACCGGGTGAACAGCGAAATCCGGTATGCCTTCAATGCGGGCGACTGGGAAGAACTTGGAATGGGCCAGTTCATCTCGCTGATCGAGCCATCGCCGGGCGAGTACCGTATCCAGATCGATACGCGCAGCACGGGTATGGAAGGCACTCAAAAGGAATTCGACATCGTTAAGCGACCGCGTTACTACCAAACGTGGTGGTTCAATATACTGGTGTTGGCAGCCGTTGCGGGTATAATCGGTGCTTTTTTCAAATATCGCGAAAACCTGTCGCGGAAAGAAAAGAAAATGCGCATCAAGATTGCCAGTGACTTACACGACGAGGTGGGCAGCTCGCTTACCCGCATCTACTTCCAAGCAGACATGCTGTCTGCCAACCCTAAGAGCTCATCAGACGATAGGCAACTGCGGCAGATCGCCGATACCAGTAAACAGGCGCTGCTTACCATGAGCGATATGGTGTGGTCCATCGACTCGCGGTTCGATACGGTAAAAGATCTGGTGATCCGCATGAAGGACTACCTTTTCAAACTCCGTGAAGAGTTGGAAATTACTTACCGGTTTGATGTGCGGGGCGACCAGGCATTGCGGACCGTAACGCAGCTTGTGCGGCAAAATCTGTTTCTCATCTTCAAAGAAGCGCTGACCAATGCCATTAAATATGGCGATGGTTCGGAAATCACCATCGATCTGAACTTCGGTCGCACCATCCAACTTACTGTCAGGAACCGGTATGCCGGAGGGAATGGCCCCATCACCGATCACCAGGGTGGGCGTGGGCTGGAAAGCATGCGGCTGCGGGCATCCCGGGTGGGCGGGGAGTTGACGTACACGGCAGTAGGTGGTGTATTTAGCCTCCATTTGGTTATCCCTTGATGTCCGTTGCCCACGCACTACCCAAAAAGGGGGGTGTATTTTAATGAACTATACCTACCTTTACCTTATGATACGCCTAGGCATTATTGAAGACGACGAACAGATCAGGAATATGCTGGTTGATTTTTTCAACGAGCAGCCCGGTTTTTCGTGCTTGCTGTCCGCACATTCGGTGGAAGCATTTTTCGAGCAATGGAAGGAGGATGTTTTTCTGGATGTCATCCTTTCTGATATCGGCCTGCCCGGTGAGTCGGGCATTAAAGGCGTGAAGCGCATCAAGAAACATGCGCCGAAGTGTGAGGTGATTATGCTGACCGTTTATGACGATGCCAACCGCATATTCCAGGCGCTGTGCAATGGTGCTTCGGGTTACTTGCTTAAGCAAACCCCGTTGCAAAAAATCAAAGAAGCCATTGTGTCACTCCATGAAGGCGGTGCACCGATGTCGCCGGGCATTGCGCGGAAGGTGGTGGAATATTTCAACCCCAAGGGCACGACCGACCTTTATGAGAAATTGACCCCACGCGAGGCCCAGGTGGTGGAGGCCATCGAAGAGGGGCTGACCAACAAAGAAGTGGCCATCCGGTTTGATATTTCGTTGGAAACCGTGAAATTCCACATCAAGAACATCTACGAGAAACTGCAGGTCAACAGCCGCCATGCGCTGATTAGCAGGAAGTATAAATAGGTTACCCTTCCTGCCACGGCCCCAACTGCCCGACGTACGCACTCTTGCTGTATTGTTTTTTGCTGGCGCTGTGTACGAATAGATAAACGTGGAAAGGAACCGCCCAAAGCTGGGGCGGCAGGTTGACTTTGATATACCCTTCGTTGCGTTTGCATACGTGGGTGTTGCGTGCAGCGATGCCCCTTTGCGGACTGTATACTACCAATACTACTTCATCGTTGGCCCGTGCAAGCGGGGTCTCCCTGCTGGAGAAATAAACTTCCAGCGTCTGTTCGCTAAGCACCACATCTTCCGCCAACAGGCCGGGCAGGATACCCGTGCTGATGCCGACACGCTCGGGGATGACGTGCTGATCGGGATAATCACCTTCCAGCGCATCCTGCATCAGTTTTTTGAGGGCTTGGCCGAAAGCTTTCTTTTTGCTACCCTTGCCATGGCCCAGCCAGCTTTCGGAAATGACCGAACGTAAGGGATTGAGGAATGCCATGGCGAGGCGCATCCGTTGCTGGACGGCAAGTTTGCCATAGGGTTTCTCTGTTTTCGTGGGACTGTTACGATCGTAAAGGAGGTCCATATCGGTTGGTTTTAAGATTCGCTTGATAGGGGAATGTATACGGTAGGAGAGGCCCGCTTCTGCAGTTTGTCAACGAAGAAAATCCATGTATGTAGGCCCGTGGTACATTTATCGCCAATCAGATCGATAACCGCGATGCCGTCCTGTCGGGTAATATCCTGCTCACTCCCATAAAACCGGTCGTTTTCGGGGTTGTATATCAATACATGGGCAGTATCATCCATTTCACCACCCATGCCATAGGTTTCGGTATGCCAGGTAACCGTAACGTGGCCGTTTGCGAGCCATGCCTTTTCCGCTCCGGCGGTATATAGCGATCCGTGGCTGAATTGCATCGCCTCATAGTTGAGCGATATGTGTTCCCCATCGACCAAAAACGCATGGTCATAATTCAGGCTGAATGCGGCATTCACACCTGTGGCTTTGGCTAAGAAGGGTTTAAGGCCAATGTTCAGAAATTTCGAAATCGGCTGGAGAAATTGGGTAAGCAGTTTAAACCGTTGTTGCTGGACAGCCTGTTGAGGGGAGGGCGTACGCTTGGTGCCTTTTTCCGCTGCAACCCTTTGATGTAATCGATTTTTTTCCAGCTACTTCCCACCACGGAGCCTGCTTTGCCCTTGAATGGCCCGTTGATGCCTTTTTTGATGATGCCCATGATTGCGACGTTTTAAATACGGCTATACTTGGTAATGTACAGGGTCTCGCCCCTGCGAGTATACACTTTTCCCCCTGTTCTATTAATAGATATTTTATAAAAATTATATAACACATATTTTAAAATTATATGAAAACCTTTATTAAACTTATGTTTAACCTATTTTCATCGTATAAAATACGATGAAAATACGATGTATTTACGATAAAAATACGATCAAATATAAAATATATATAGTAATAGAATAAGTAACTAATCATTTTTAATTACTAGTGATGCGTTAAGTTTTTGCATCAAATAAGTTCCATATTTCTTGTTCTTTGACATTTTGATTTTTTTGA